>CAZTLC010000006.1:0-19221 GCA_964614295.1 uncultured Aquificaceae bacterium
TGCTTGGGAAGCAGCCGCTCTACCATTGAGCTATTACCGCTTCATATAAATTATATTACATTAGAGAAAATAAGTATATGAGTTTATACAAGTTAAAAGCTATTTTTCGTATAGATAATACTTGCCATCAAATTCTATACCCTCTGTTAAAAGTTTGTAAGAGGGCATCTTGTTTGGTGGGTTTTTTGATATCACAAAGTAATGCTTAGGCGTATATCTTGGCAAAGAGTCTATGCAGGTATTCAAATAGTATACCATAGCAGATAAATGAGCATTATCATAATATACTGGTAGTTTTTGAGATTTTAATATGGATACAGCTTTTGGTACAAAACGTTCTGACTCATACCGATAAGCTAATATAAAAAGTGTAAAGAGTAAAAGACTTGATAGAAAAAGATTTAATTTTATTAGCTTTTTTGAAGCATAGATAGATATAAATATTGAGATAGGAACATATATACTTATTATATAATGATGAAGTTTATTTTTGGATAGCGTGAAAAACAAAAGCACCACCAAAGACCATATAATCATATCTGTAGCTGTTTTATTTTTTTCTTTGATGTATTTTTTTAAAAAGCCGAAAAACCAAGGAATCCAAAGTATAAGAGCTATAAAAAGCACTATGAAATAGTAATAAAAAGGATAGAGATGTATATTTTTCTCGCCAGTATAGACATCTATATTGTTTCTTATAAAGAATTTATATATATAATAAAAGCCATACTTATATACCATATAAATATACCAGCTCCATCCGAAAATTATGTATAAGAAAATATCCTTCGGATTTAAAAGTTTCTTTATGAATATTAAATCTCTTTTTAAAGAAACGATTACCATCAATACGATGGCTGTTCCTACTGGCCCTTTTGTTAAAGTGGCAAAGCCCATAAATATATAACCAAGCGTGTTTTTCTCTTTCAAAAAGTAGTATATGGAAATTATCTCAAAAGCTGTAAGAAGCATCTCTGGGACATAGGCTCTTGATTCTATCCAAAGGTGGGTGATAGTAAAAAGTATCAAAGATGCATAGAAAGGATGCTCTAGCTTATATATATTTTTTGCTATTTTATATGTAAAAATACCTATTATAAAAGCACTTATACCAGAAATAGCCCTTGCAAGCCAAACATGTATTCCAAATATCAAAAAAAGTAAATCGCTTACCCAATAGAGCATCGGTGGTTTTTCAAACCTGAAATGGCAATTAAACATAGGCGTCAAAAAATGCCCAGTATGAAGCATATATGAAGCAGCGTATAGATTTCTTCCTTCATCTGGGGATGTTATGGATAATATATTGTTGCCAAGAAAGAAAAAGTAAAAAGATAGCAGCAAATAAACTACATATTCTTTTTTAGTCATTATCTATTTGATGAAATCATCAAGCCTATTTGCAAACTCAAGGTCTTTTTCAGATATAGTATTACTAGCATGCGTGGTTAGAAATATTGTAATGCTTTTGCTTGCAGTGTGAAAAAGAATATCTGGATGATGGTCAAGCTCTTTTATGAGACTTGTAATAAATATTAGAAACTCTGTGATTTTGTCCCAATCTTCTATAAAATATGTTTTTGTGATGCTTTTGCCGTTTTTTACCCATCCGCTTTCAAGCCTTTCCATAGAAACATTATACATCATTTGAAATATTAATTTATCTGATATAATATTATGATTGGTCAGTCATGAAATGGTTTTACGTAGGGATAGTATCTTTGGGTGTATTTATGGTGGTGCTTGGTACCACTAGCGTCAATGTTGCTATGCCAAGGATGATAGCCCCTCTTCATACAGATTTATTTGGTATAGAATGGGTTTCTATAAGTTATCTTATATCAACTGCCATTACTATGCTAGCTTTTAATACGATATCTAGCATTCATGGGTTTAAAAGAGTATATATAGTAGGGCTGATATTTTATACACTGGGAAGTGTCTTAGCTGGTCAAGCATACTCTTTGCTTGAGATGATAATCTTTAGAAGCGCTCAAGGTATAGGGGAAGGTCTTGTGATACCGGCAGGCCAAGCTATTATACAGATGAGTTTTCCAAAAGAAGAGAGGGGAAAAGCTATGGGTATATATGCTCTTGGGATGTCCTTTGCGCCAGGGCTTGGTCCTACTATAGGTGGATACCTTGTAGAATACATATCTTGGCGTTCTATCTTTTACATAAATGTGCCGATATCCGTTCTTCTTTTAACTTTAGGGGTATCATTTTTACCCTCTTATCATATAAAAAGCCAAAAAACTATGTTTAATCTATGGAGCTTTATGGCGCTGTCTTGTTTTAGCGTGTCGTCTATAATCCTTCTATCAAAAGGCGAAAAGTGGGGATGGTTTTCAAATATAAAATCTATATATTTTTTAACTATATCCGTTTTATCTTTCTTAATTTTCTTGCTTTTAGAAACACTATCAGAGAATAAGTTAGTGGGGCTTGAGATATTTAAAAATTTGGAATTTACATTGGCAGTAAGCGTTTTTGTATTGGTGCAGGGGCTCACTTTTTTCCAAACAGTTTATACGATACCCATATATTTTGAAAGAGTGAGAGACTTAGGTACTTTTGAAACAGGCCTTCACATATTCCCTTATGCTATAGGGATAGGCGTTTTCTCGCTGATAGGTGGGAAAATGGCTGATAGGATAAACCCAGCCATACTCATATTTTTTTCAGAGGCAATTTTGATGATAACGCTCTTTTTCTTTTTATCAAATATAGACTATTATACTCCGAGATACGAGATAACCTTATACATGCTGTTTGTTGGTTCTGGTATGGGGCTTTTCTTTGCACCTATTTTAAAGATAGCCTTTAACTCTGTAAAACAGGAGCTGATGGGTCTTTCCACAGCCATATACGGATATATGAGACTTATAGGAGCATCTCTTGGTACATCTATAGCCACCAACATTATAACTTCTTACACGGCTAAAAACTTTGACTATATAAACGATTCAAGAACCTTTAATAACATGGGTTTTAGGTTTTTTGAAGAAAAATTGAACTCAAACCTCATAGCAAAAGCTGTTTTATACAAGTTTCAGATGCTTATATCAGAAGCTTATGCTATTACAGAGGTCTTTAGGTTCTCTTTTTATGCAGTGTGTTTCTCTGTAGTTATAACAATATTTTTATTTTTATACATTGAAAACAAGAAAAGCTAAAAACTATAAAAAGTGTGCTATATAATACTCTTATGGATTTTGAAGAGGAATTAAATATTATCAAAAGCCAGAAACTTTATAGAGCTAGAGATATTTATGCTAGTAAAAAGGTGTTTTGTTCCAACGATTATCTTGGCATGTCTAAGAATAAAGATGTTCTAGATTATGTCATAGAAAATTTACAAAAAATAGGTATGATAGGGGCTACGGCTTCAAGCCTTGTAAATGGCTATACAGAATATCATGAGAGGCTTGAGTTTTTGCTGAGCAAGCTTAAGGCTAAAGAGAGTTGCATAGTATTTCCTTCTGGATATTCTACAAATATAGGGCTTTTACAGGCTTTAGGAGATGAAAAGGATGCCTTTTATTCAGATGAGTTAAATCATGCTTCTATCATAGACGGGATAAGACTATCAAAAGCCTCAAAATATATTTATAAACACAACGATATAAATGACCTTTTTGAGCTTTTAAAATCATCAAGGAAAAACCACAGAAGAGCTTATATAGTATCAGACTCTGTATTTAGCATGAAGGGGGATTTAGCAAATTTAAAAGAGCTTATCAACCTTTCAAAAGAGTTTGATGCATATTTGATATTAGATGAAGCTCATGCCACTGGTACTATAGGAAAGGGTATATTTGATTTTTTTAAGCTTTTACCAGAAGAAAATGTGATTGTAATGGGAACTCTTTCAAAAGCTATAGGTTCTCAAGGCGGGTTTGTTTGTGCTAATAAGATAGTTATAGAGTTTTTGATAAATAAAGCTAGGTCGTATATATTTTCTACTGCTTTAGGCCTTCCAATGGTCTTTGCATCTATTAAAGCTATAGAACTGATTGAGAAGAACTTAGATTTTTATATCAAAAATCTCCAAGAAACAACGAAAACGATACTTGGCATTATAGATAAGCATGGTTTTCATACCAAAGAAGGCTCTATCACTCCTATAATACCTATAAGAATAGGGGAAGAATGTAAAGCTGTTGAGCTAAAAGATAAACTTTTAGAAAAAGGTATTTTTATACAAGCCATAAGATATCCGACGGTGCCGAAGAATGAGGCTATATTAAGGTTAACCTCTTCTTTATCTTATTCGTATGAGGATTTAGAAGTTCTAGATGATGCTTTTAAAAGCCTTAAATGATAAGTACGATTCATGTATTTTTCATCAAAAGTTAATAAAATATTAACAGTGAAGATTTATATTATTATCATTAAGTATCTTAAAGGAGGTAAAGTATGAAACTAAGAAGCTTGTGGCGTACCAAGATGTTCAACAGAGTAAGGCTTATAAGATGTAAGAGCCAAAAGTCCTTAGAAAAGGTGGAAGAAAAGCTTATCAGGATGAATAAGCGAGTAGCCATATTGGATAAGAACTTAATTGATATTACAAACTCCAAAAATGTTGCAGATTCAAACCAGATATCAAAGTTTTTGGGTGTTGACATCTCAAGAATAGATGTTCTTCTTGTTCTAGACGAAGAATCCTGATTCTCTTGCTCCGCCATCGCCCCATCTTTAATTCTTCTGGTCTTTTTTCTTATGTTTTTAAACAATAAAAGCTTAAAAAACCAAAAAATTATTAATAAAATATTAATAAAATCAAAGTATAATATAGTTATGATAGAACAATCAAAATTCACACAAATTACAAAAAGATTTATAGCACCGTTTTTAGTGCTAGGTCCCGGTTTCTTGGTGATGATGGCAGACAATGATGCAGGTGGTATAACCACCTATGCGGTTACAGGAGCTCAAACCAAGTATACGTTAGTAGGAGCTGTGGTTATAATGTCTTTGCTTGCTTATGTGGTTCAGGAGATGACTGTAAGACTTGGAGCTGTCACAAAAGAAGGGCATGCTGAGCTTATATATAAGAAGTTTGGTAAGTCTTGGGGATTATTTTCTTTGGCAGACCTTTTTATTGCAAACACTTTTACATTGGTAACGGAGTTTATAGGTATAGGAGCTGCTGTAAAAACAGTATTTGGATTACCTTATGAGGTGACTATACCCTTAGCGGTGGGTGCCATGATATTGCTTGTTTTGAGCGGTGGGTATATGTTTGTAGAAAAATCTCTCATAGCTTTTGCTCTTTTGCAACTCGTTTTTATACCAGCTGCTATAAAGGCCCATCCAGATATAAATCAAGTGCTAAAATCTTTCACATTTCAAGGTATAGATATATTATCGCCTACATTTTTAACACTCTTTATAGCAAATATAGGTACTACTATAGCTCCTTGGATGCTTTTCTTCCAACAAAGTGCTGTAGTGGATAGAAAGATGAACGAAAAAGATATACCCATAGGAAGGATAGATACCTTCATAGGAAGTCTTGGAACTGCAACGGTAGCAGCATCCATTATAATAACCACAGGAGCTGTCTTGTATGGACATCCAGCTTATAACAACATACAAGATGCTTCAGAAGCTGCAAGAGCTTTGGTGCCATTTTTAGGTAAATATGCTGGTACAATCTTCGCCATAGGACTTTTCTCCGCTGGTGGTGTAGCCGCTGTAACACTTGCTCTTTCTACCTCTTGGGCTTTCGGAGAGGTTTTTGGTTGGGAGCATAGCCTTAACTTGCCCTTCCAAAGAGCAAGGTGGTTTTATACGATATATATACTTAGCGTGAGTATCGCCGGTAGCATAGTCCTAATTCCAAATGCCCCTTTGGTACTTATAAACTTGCTTGTACAGGTGATGAATACATTTTTGTTGCCACCCGCTTTACTATTTTTACTCCTTTTGTTAAACGACAAAGAACTTATGGGAAGCTATACAAACAGTATATGGTCAAACGTATTTGTGGCCTTGATAATAGTATTTGTGATGATACTTTCTATAGTGTATGCATTCCAAGTGCTTTTCCAAGGAGGTTAATATGAATAGATATGGTTTTTGGGTGAAGTTTTCGCTTATTTTTTTAAGAGTGTATGTACTTTTTATGTTGGTACTTTTATTTTATAAATTTTATCAGATATTACATCATTAAATAATATTTTCTTTTTTTATCCTAGGATCATTTAAGAAAAGAATTATATCTGCAAGTATATTTCCAGTTATCAACATTATACTTCCCACATAAAGGCTTCCCATCACCAAAAATAAATCTTTTGATAACACGGCATTTAGTATAAGAAGTCCCATACCTGGCCAGTTGGTCACTATCTCTACTAGAGCTGCTCCTGATATCAAAGAAGAGAATTCGTATCCTAAAAGTACTATGAAAGGAGGTAATGCATTTCTCAATACATGCCATATCATAGTTGATTTTCTCACTTTTGATGCTTTTAAAAAAATATACATAGGGCTATTTATTATCTCTAACACATTTGCCCTCACAAGTCTGGAAAGCCCACCAAAAGAAGATAAAGTAAGGGCGCTAACAGGTAAGAGAAGATGTTTTATATTTACTCCACTAAGCATATCTGAAATATTTACAAGATGAGTTTTGTAAAAAAATATCATAATTAAAAACCCCATAACAAAAGATGGAATAGATAAAGATATATAGGAAATCCCTTGTATAAACTTATCTATTAGGCTATCTTTTTTAAAAGCAGATAAAATACCTATCAAAAAAGCCAAACTCCAAGATAAAAAAGCAGAGGGTATGGAAACCATGAGGGTATTTGGTATGCGCTCAAGAATCAGTATTTTAACGCTTTCGTTATACTCTATAGAATATCCTAAGTTAAATCTAAGGGCATTCCATAACCAGTCTACATACCTTAATAAAAGCGGTTTATTAAGACCATAGAAAGTTTCAAGCTCTTTAATAGTCTGAGGTGATATGCTAGGGTTTAATTTAAGCTGGTCAAAAAAACCACCAGGGGCAAAGTTTATAGCTAAGAAAGATAAGAAGCTTATTACTATTACCACAAAAATGCCTTGTAAAATCCTAAAGGCTAAGAATCTTAGCATTATTTTGTCCAACGCTCGTTTATGGATACTTCCGTCTCTATATTAACATCTTTTAAAATGATAGAGCCAGCTTTTTTCATAGCTTTTTCTAGAAGCTTTGCAACCTCTTGTTTATACTCTTCTTTAGCTTCCACTACAATCTCATCGTGTACTAAGTTTACTACGTCTGCTATTTCGTGAAAGTTATTTGGAAATTCTCTTTTTAATTCTTGAGAGAATATCAAAACAGAAAGCTTTAGGAGTTCAGCACCGGTTCCTTGAATAGGATAGTTTGCAGCATCTGTAAAGGTATAAGCTATCATGGGTTTTCCACAAACTGTTTTAAGCTTTATCTCTCCTTTTGCTTTTAACTCTTTTTTTATCCTATCGTGCCAAGCTTTTATACCTTGAAATGTTGAAAAAAATACATCTCTAAAGCGTTTTGCCTCCTCTATTGGCATATCAACACCATAAGAGTTCTTAGCATATAAAGACAATGATTTTTCAGATATGCCATATATTAAACCGAAGTTTGCCGCCTTGGCTCTTTGTCTTTCTTCTTTTGTTATGGCTTCTAAGGGTTTTCCTGTAATCAAAGATGCGGTAAATTTATGTAAATCTTCCCCTCTATTAATAACAGATATCATTACCTCGTCTTTTACATAATCAGCAGCAATTCTTAACTCTATCTGAGAAAAATCTGCTATCACAAACACATACCCTCTTTTTGCTTTTAAAATACTTCTTAAATCTCTTGGTATATTTTGAACGTTTGGTTTTGAAGAAGACATTCTTCCAGTGATAGAGCCTATTTGCCAAAATTCTGGATGCACCCTGTCGTCTTCATTGTACTCTAAAATCTCTGATAATTTTTCTTGAAGCTTGTGGAGTTTTCTAAATTCTAAAACACTGTTTATAAAATCTCTAACCTTTTCATCGTCACTTTCAAGATACTCCATTAAAACACTATCATCTGTTACTATATTTTCTTTTTCAGTACGAGGTAATGATAGCCTTAGATTTTTTTCTAAAAACTCACCTATTTTTTTAGGACTACTTATATCTATACGATATTTTATATAAAAGTTCATAGCTAACTCTTGGGTTTTTTTTTGAAGCTGTTTTCTTGCATTTTCTACCTCTACACTATCTATACCAACGCCTAAGTATTCTATCTTAGCTAATTCTTGTACAAAACCCATCTCTATTATGGCATGAGCGCTTTTTAAACCAAATACTTTTGCCACTCTTGATTTTTGCAATATATCTATAATAACTGGTTCTTTATCAAGTTCTTGTTTTAATTTTTCATATAAAAGCCTCAAAACATCTACATCCTTTGCTGCATAGAAAAGTTGGTTTTCTGTTAGCTCTTTAGAAGACCAGTTTGAAAATTGTTCTTTCTTATCAAGCCCTTCTCCTGTAAAATGAGCATAGACACTGGCTAAAGATACTCTATTTAGACCTATAAGTTGGGCTCCTATCATCGTATCAAAGGTGGTATATGGATGTATATCGTATTTCATTAGATATTTCAAATCGTATTTTAAATTGTGTCCTACTATTCCCTTTTTAGCTATTATATTTCTTATAAGCTTTGGAGCTTCTTTCACAAACCAAAAATCTATTATATAAACAGGACCACTTTCTAAGGCTACTTGAAAAAGCCTTATACTTTTTGGCGTAGTTTCTGTATCTATAAACCAAATATTACCAGAAGAAAGATGGTCTAGGGCTTTTAATAAAAGAGACTCTTTGTCTATATAAACGTAGTTCATTTGTTTAACTGACTATGTTTATACCCGTAAAATACATATATTAAAAGCCCTATGATACACCATACTATAAACCTTATCCAAGTTATTGGAGGAAGACCTGCCATTATAAGAATCAATGTAAATAGATTAAGAGGTAAGAGTACTTTTGCTATAGGCATTTTGAACTTTGGTTTATATTCATTGGATTTTCTTATAAGAATAACGCTTATACCCACCATAAAATATGCAAACAGTGTGCCTATATTTACCATTTCAGCTAAATCTTTTAAAGGAAAAAGCCCTGCTGCTAAAGAAAGCATGAAAGCACCTAATATCGTGGCTTTGTAGGGAGTTCCAAACTTCGGATGTACATCAGATAAAGACTTAAACAGTAACCCATCTCTAGAAAGAGCATAAACAACCCTCGTAAATCCAAGCCCCATCACCATGATAACACTGGTAATCGTTATAACAGCGCCTATTGATATAATACTTGCTACAATATGCATATGAAGTTTTTCCATTGCAAAAGAAAGAGCATCGGGTACGTTTAGCTCTTTGTAATTTACAACACCCGTTAGAGTAAAACTTACAACTATATAAAAGAGTGTACTAAGACTCAAAGAACCTATTAAACCAATAGGTAAATCTTTCTGAGGGTTTTTAACTTCTTCTGCTACAGTTGATACAGCGTCAAAACCAAGATAAGCAAATATTATAAGGCCTGTGGCGTGCCAAACTCCAGATATGCCGTAAGGTAAAAAGTCTTTATAGTTTTTAAAATCTATGTGTGGTAATGCAAATACTATAAATAAGACAAGTACTAAAATTTTTAATAAAACTACAAAAGAGCTTGCAAATGCACTTTCTTTTATGCCCAAAAGTAAAATAACAAACATAAGAAGTATTATAAAAAAAGCTCCTATGTCTATATATGTACCCTGCGCTGGGTCGTAAGCTCCAGTAATAGCATGGGGCAAGGTTATACCTAAACTAT
Source organism: uncultured Aquificaceae bacterium (assembly GCA_964614295.1). Classification (GTDB taxonomy): domain Bacteria; phylum Aquificota; class Aquificia; order Aquificales; family Aquificaceae; genus Hydrogenobaculum. Next base: position 9,844 of record CAZTLC010000006.1, read on the forward strand.
TTTTCAAAAAAGACCTAAAATATGAAGACCATCCAACAGCTACTGCTGCAGTGGATATGCCATACTCTAGCACCAAGTTCCATCCAACAAGCCAAGCCACTATCTCGCCTAAAAAAGAATAAGTGTAGCTATAAGCACTACCAGAAACCGGTATTGCAGAACCAAGTTCAGCGTAAGCAAAAGCGCTAATACCAAGAGATATAGCCCCAAGCACGAAAGATAGCACAATACCTGGGCCAGCCATCGTGGCGGAAGCCATACCAGTTATAACAAATATTCCAGCCCCTATTATGGCACCTACACCCATTAAAACGAGTTCCAACGCTCTCACTTCTCTTAAAAGCTTATGCTCTTCTATATAATGCTTTTTTCTAAAGATATCTAAACCCATACATTAAAATATACCATAAGTCTTTTTGATATTGACAGAATCTTTTTTGCACTTTATAATGTAAAACTATGATAGTAAAAAAACCAATCTTAGGTGGAGAGCTTATAGAAACTAAGCAAAAGCTTGATGTGATATATCCTTACGACGGTTCAAAAGTAGGAGAATCTTATGTTGTAGATGCATCTTATGTGGAAAAAGCTATAGAAAATGCAAAAGTCGGATTGAGAAAACTATCAGAACTAAGTGCTTATGAAAAATCAGAAATACTTTACAAAACATCAGAGCTTTTGAGAAAAAATAAGGAGGATATAGCCAGGACGATAGTATATGAAGTAGGTAAAACCATAAGAGAAGCTAGGATAGAAGTAGATAGGGCTATAGAGACCTTTAAATTTTCAGCAGAAGAGACAAAAAGACTGAATGGTGAGACTTATCCAGTGGATGCTCATCCAAACGGAAAGTCAAAGTTTGGATTTTATATAAGGGTACCAGCTGGCATAGTAGTTGCCATATCGCCTTTCAATTTTCCATTAAATTTAACAGCTCACAAAGTGGGCCCAGCTATAGGAGCTGGATGCTCTGTGATAGTGAAGCCTTCTGAAAAAACACCCCTTAGTCCTATAATGATGGGGGAACTGTTATTGGAAGCTGGCCTTCCTAAAGAAGCGATATCTGTTTTACCAGGTTATGGAGATTTGGGGAAGGCGCTAACGGTTCATAAAGATGTAAGGGTGGTATCTTTTACAGGTAGCAAGATGGTGGGAGAGCTGATAGCAAAGCAAGCAGGTATAAAAAAACTTGTTTTGGAACTTGGTTCTAACTCTGCTTTGGTAGTGCATAAAGATGGGGATTTAGAAAAAGCTGCCATTAAGGCTATCCAAGGTGGTTTTTCAATGGCTGGTCAAGTTTGTATATCCATTCAAAGGATATTTGTTCATGAAGATGTTTTAGAGGGATTTTTGAGGCTTTTAGAAGAAAAAATATACAACATAAAAGTAGGGGATCCGATGGATGAAAGCGTAGATATGGGGCCTATGATAGACAAAATCCAAGTGGAACGTGTGCAAGCTTGGATTAAAGAAGCCATAGAAAAAGGTGCTAAACTAATCCAAAAAGCCAAAAACCCTGAACATATAAAAGGCACAAACTATCTTTTACCAACGCTTCTTTTGGATGTAGATAAAGAAAGCTCCATATTTAGAGAGGAGGCTTTTGCGCCAGTGGTTAATATAAATAGATACAGGGATGTTCAAGAGGTTATAGATATTATAAACGAAGGAGATTATGGTCTTCAGGTGGGAGTGTATACAAACGATATTGGCGTGGCTATGGAGTTTATAAGAAAATGTGAAGTAGGAGGAGTCAACATCAACGAAGGACCAAATTTTAGAGTGGACCACATGCCTTACGGTGGATTTAAATATTCTGGCATAGGGAGAGAAGGCCCTATTTTTGCCATAGAAGATTACACAGAGATTAAAAACGTTATAATATCTTTATAGATTTTTTTATTGATGAATTGAATACTAACCCAAAAACGGGTTTATAATTGTTTATATGGAATATGAAATCTTTATTTATGAAATAGATAAAGACTTATTGGAGGATTTACTTTTAGAAGAGCCTTTTGGTTTTGAGATTTTAGAGAAAAAAGAAAATATATGGAGGATATCTACAGACAAAGAGCTTGAGGGGATAAAACCAGTGGAGTTTAAAAAAGTAAACTATGAAGAATTTGATTTTGGTGAAATAAATCCAGTTCAAGAAGATGTTTTTGTGATATTACCCTCTTACGCTTTGCCGATAAAGATTAAAAAAGGTATGGCCTTTGGGACAGGTCTTCATGAGACAACTAGGATGATGCTAATGTTCATCAAAGATTTTGTAGGCAGATTTGATAGTGTTTTGGATGTAGGATGCGGAACTGGTATTCTTGCAATAGCAAGTAGATATTTTACAAAATCCTATATAAAGGGCATAGATATAGACCCTGTGGCTATAAAAGAGGCTTTAGAAAATGCTTCCAATAACGATACCAATGATTTACACTTTGAAGTAGCCTCTATTTCTAATATTTTAGAAAGGAGATTTTTAAACAATGATTTGAAGAAAAGCCATATAAAAGATGATAACTATTATGATTACTTTGTAGGGGTTTATGATATTGTGCTGGCTAACTTGGAGATGCATATATTTGAAAAGGAGTTTTCAAATCTAGCAAAGCTCTTTAAAAAATATCTTGTAATCTCTGGGATTTATAAAGATGAAGAAGAGAACATAAAATCTATGGCTAAAGAGCATCATCTTAAAATCCTAAAACAGCTTACAGAAAACAACTGGCATGGTTTTGTACTTGGGAAGTGCTAAATGTTTTTGAGATTTTATGATAAAACGGCTTTTATATACAAAGGAAAAAATATCTTTTATAAAGAGCTTATTGAAAAAACAGAGTTTTATAGCTCTGCTCTAGATATCATACCTGGTGATAGAGTAGTTATATTCTCAGAAAATAAACCAGAATGGGCTTATGCTCTTTTTGGTATATGGCGAAGGGGCGGTATAGCGCTACCTATAGACCATATGGCTTCTGAAGAAGAAATTGCTTTTATATTAAAGGATGCCACACCAAAGTACGCTTTTGTATCTTCTAGTTTAAAAGATGTTTTTGCAAGGGCTGTAAAGAGGCATAGATATAGGATAGAAGTTATAGATATAGAAGATTTTATACCTTTTCAAGACCCAAAAGAACCTATTACAAACATTTCTGAAGATATAGCACTTTTGCTATACACTTCTGGTACTACGGGGCAACCAAAGGGCGTTATGCTAACTTTTGGAAATCTTCAATCCAATATAGAAGCTATAGCCAAAGAGAATATAGCTTCTTCAAAAGATGTTACCATAGCGCTTCTTCCTTTTCATCACGCTTACCCTCTTATGGTATCATTGCTAGTACCTCTTTATCTCGGTGCTACGATAATATTTGCCGAGAATCTCTCTTCTGGTTCTTTGATGAATTTAATCACCGCAAATAAAGTAACTGCTCTCATAGGTGTGCCTAAGCTTTATAAGATACTACATGAAAAGATATTTTCAGAGATAAACAATATACCTATAGCAAAGAGGCTTTTTTCTTTTGTGGATTTTCTTGGAAGCCCAAAGCTTGGAAAAATTATTTTCAAGAAAGTACATAAAAGTTTTGGTGGAAGTTTAAGATATTTTATAAGCGGTGGTGCTAAACTAGACCCTAGTATAGCTCATGAACTTTACATGCTTGGGTTTGATGTACTGGAAGGTTATGGTCTTACAGAGACATCGCCTATAGTGAGTTTTAATGTACCTGGTAGTGTAAAGATAGGAACTGTTGGAAAGCCAATACCTGGGGTTGAAGTAAAGATAGCTGAAGATGGTGAAATATTGGTAAAAGGTAAAAATGTGATGAAAGGTTATTGGCAAAGGCCAGACCTTACAAACGAGGTTATAAAAGATGGATGGCTTTATACAGGAGATATAGGTCATCTTGATGAGGATGGTTATCTTTACGTAGTGGGTAGAAAAAAAGAGCTAATAGTGCTTGAAAATGGCAAGAAGGTAATACCAGAAGAGGTAGAAAATCTTATCCTATCTAAAGACGATATTGTAAAAGAGGTGGCCGTTATAGAAAAGGATGGACATCTCCAGGCTATCGTAGTCCCCGATTTTGAACTTGTAAAAGAAAAGGGCATAGTAAATTTAAGAGAGTATATTACATGGGAGGTGATTGATAAGGTAAATAGAGAATTACCTCCTTATAAAAATATCACAGATTTTATTATAAGAGAGGAAGAGCTTCCAAAAACTAGACTTGGTAAGATAAAGAGATTTTTGTTAAAAGCCCAAGACGAAAGGCCTTTTGTAAAACAAGAAGTATCACGAAAGACAGAAGAAAAAATACCTATAGGTATCTTAACAGAACAAGAGGGCATTTTGCTTGATTATCTAAGAAAATACAAAGCTGATATATCTCCAAAAGACCATCTAGAGATAGATCTTGGCCTTGATTCTTTAGATAAAGTGGAGCTTTTGAGCTTTTTAGATAAAACTTTTGGTATAAATCTGCCAGAGAAAGAACTTTCCAAATACTTATCTGTAGAAGAACTGATGAGTTTAGTATCAAACCAAGAGGCTAAAAAGATAAAAGAGATAGATTGGCATGAGATGCTAGATGAGGCTCTTCCTGTTGATACAAAAGAATATAAAGATGAACTTATAATGTATGGGTCTTATATATTAAAATATATTTTTAAAATATATTTTAGGTTTCAGATAGAGGGCCTTCCCAATCTTCCCAAAGAAAAACCTTTTATCATAGCTCCAAATCACGCTAGCTACTTAGATGGATTTTTGATAGCCGCTTCTTTATCAAAAGAACTAATTAAAGATACATTTTTTGTAGGTGCAAAGGAGTATTTTGAAGGCGAGATTGGAAATTTTATAGCTAGATATTTTCATGTGATTACCGTGGATACTCAATCAAGCGTGAAGGAAACACTTATAAAATCTGCCGGTATTTTGAAAAGCGGTAAAAACTTGGTAATATTTCCAGAAGGGGCTAGAACTAGAAATGGTAAGCTTTTGCCTTTTAAAAAAGGTGTAGCTATACTTAGCAAAGAACTAAATATTCCAATAGTCCCAACAGCTATAAGGGGCTCTTATGAAGCTATGAAGATAGGTGATTGGTTCCCAAAACCTAAAAAAATAGTTGTAAGATATGGATGGCCTTTGATGGAATACAAGTTTTCCTACGACGAGATAATAGGAAGACTAGAGGAAGCGGTAGAGTCACTTTTAAATTTACCTTAGCTTCTTCTGTTAGAGGCTGATTACTCTTATATGCTATAATATATATTCTAACTTAATATTTTGGAGGTTTTTATGAAAGTTTTAATCACAGACCCGATATCTCCAAAGGGTGTGGAAATTCTTAAAAAAGAGTTTGAAGTGGATTACTATCCGGAAATCAAGTTTGAAGAGCTTTTAGAAATAGTTGAAAATTACGATGCTATAGTGACGAGGAGTAGAACACCAGTAACTACGGAGCTTTTAGAAAGGGCTAAGAATCTAAAGGTTATAGGAAGGGCTGGTGTTGGTGTTGATAATGTTGATATAGAAACTGCTTCAAAAAAGGGAGTTTTGGTATGCAATGCTCCTGGTGCAAATACTATAGGTGCTACAGAACTTACCATAGGGCATATGATAAATATTATAAGAACTATACATAAGACTCATAATACGATAATGGATTATAGATGGGAAAGGCATAGTTTCATGGGTATTGAGCTTTTTGGAAAAACCCTTGGTATTATAGGATTAGGAAACATAGGTTCTCAAGTGGCTATAAGAGCTAAGGCTTTTGGAATGAAGGTTATAGCCTATGACCCTTATATACCAAGAGAAAAAGGTGATAGGTTGGGTGTAAAGCTATACGATGACTTGGATGAGATGCTAGCTGTATCTGATGTAATTACTATACATACGCCATTGACCCATGAAACAAAAGGTATGATAAACAAAGAGCGCATAGCTAAGATGAAGGATGGTGCCATAGTTATAAATTGCGCCAGAGGTGGCATCATAGTGGAGTGGGATTTGGTAGAGGCTCTTAAAAGCGGAAAACTCTACGGAGCCGGTATAGATGTTTTTAGCAAAGAGCCACCTCCAAAAGAGCTTGTGGATGCTTTTAGAGAATGTAAAAATGTATCTTTGAGCGCTCATATAGGTGCAAATACTTATGAATCTCAGGATAATGTTGGTGTTATAATTGCTCAACAGGTAACCAAAGCTTTGAAAGGTCAGCCAGTAGATTATGTGGTGAATGCTCCGTTTCCAGACATATCTGTGATAACCATTATAAAGCCACATCTTGATTTAGCTGAGAATATGGGTAGTTTTGTGGCTCAACTTAGCACAGAAGGGATTAAGAAAATAAAGATAGAAGTCATGGGTGATTTGGCTAAAAATTCAAAACCGGTGGTGGCCGCTGTGTTAAAAGGTGTTCTTAGAAGTATAACGGATTATCCAGTAAATATAATAAATGCTACTTATCTTGCTAAAGATTACGGTATTGAAGTAGAGGAGATATCCAATGAAGAATCCCAAGATTTCAAGCATTATATAAAGATAACCGCTTACGGGGATGTGCAAGAAAAGGTGGTGGGTGGAAGCCTTATAGAGAATCAAATACCACGTATTTTACAGATAGATAGGTTTTATGTTGATGTAGAGCCAGAAGGTGTAATGCTTGTATTTGAGAATAAAGATACTCCCGGAGTTATAGGCACTATAGGCTCTATATTGGGTCAAGCTAATGTTAATATAGCTGGTTTTAGATTGGGAAGAGAAAAAAGAGGCGGGCTCGCTTTAGGAGTTTTAAATTTAGACTCTAAGATAAGCGATGATGTGTTAGAGAAACTTAAAAGGATACCACAGATAATCTCAATGAAGCAGGTAATATTATGATATTGGTGCAGAAGTTTGGTGGCACTTCAGTAGGTTCTATAGAGCGAATAGAAAATGCGGCTAATAAAGTTATAAAGGCCATAGAAAAAGGCTATAAGCCGGTGGTTGTTTCTTCTGCTATGGCTGGTGAAACGGAAAGACTTATAAAGCTTGCAAAGTCTATAGATGAGTATCCAAACTATAGAGAATTAGACCAGATTATATCTACTGGTGAGCAACAGGCTATAGCCCTTTTTGCTATGATGCTCATAAAAAAAGGTTATGATGCTGTAAGCCTTTGCGGATGGCAAATACCCATAGAAACTGATGATGTTCACTTTAAAGCAACTATAAAAAATATAAATACTAAAAAGATTTTTGAGCTTTTAGAAAAAAATATAATACCTGTGATAGCTGGATTTCAGGGTGTGGATGAAAACAAAGATATAACCACCTTAGGAAGAGGGGGCTCTGATACTACTGCTGTGGCTTTAGCAGGATATCTGAAAGCGGATTGTGAAATATATACTGATGTTAACGGTGTTTACACTACAGATCCTCGTATTGTAAGACATGCTAAGAAGATAGATTTTATCTCTTACGAAGAGATGCTTGAGATGGCATCTTTGGGCGCTAAAGTAATGCAGATAAAAAGTGTTGAATTTGCTGCCAAGTTTGGTTCTCGCATACATGTAAGGTCTTCTTTTGAAGATAGCGAAGGCACTTGGATAGTACCGGAGGAAGAAATTATGGAGAAAAAAGCCGTAAGAGCTATTACTGCAGATGTTAACGAATCAAGGATTACCATAACTCATATACCAGATAAACCTGGCATTGCTGCAGAAATTTTTAAAAGCTTAGGAGATTCTCACATAGTAGTGGATATGATTGTTCAAAATGTGTCTGTAGATGGATATACGGATATGTCTTTTACTGTTAACAAAAACGATGCTTATAAAGCTGAGGAGATAACTAGAAAGCTAGCGCAAAAATTAAACGCCAGGAGTGTTTTAAGAGATGATGATGTAGCTAAGATATCTGTAGTGGGTATAGGTATGAAGAGTGCTTACGGTATAGCTGGGCGCATGTTTGAAGTGCTAGCTAATAACAATGTAAATATAAAGGCTATATCTACCTCTGAGATAAAAATATCTTGTCTTATAGATGAAAAGTACACAGAGTTAGCAATTAGAGCGCTCCATGAAGAGTTTATAGAAAAAGATGAATCTTGATAAAAAAAGAGCCAAAGAGATTTTAGAAGCCTTTAAAAGGTTAAAGATTGCCGTTGTGGGTGATGTAATGCTTGACCATTATCTTTTTGGCAACGTTGAGAGAATATCTCCAGAAGCTCCTGTGCCAGTGGTGGAAGTGCTGTCAGAAGAGTATAGACTAGGTGGAGCTGCAAACGTTGCTAGTAACTTGGCTTCTTTGGAGGTAAAGACTTTTTTATGTGGTGTTGTGGGTGATGATAATGCAAACGCTATAATGTCAAAAAAGCTAAAAGAGCTTAACATAGAGAATTTAAACATCATATCCGATAAGCCTACCACCCAAAAAACTCGTATAATAGCTTCTCACCAACAGCTTATTCGTATAGACTGGGAAGATAAGACACCGTTTTTGGATTTTAAACAGATACTAGATAAACTTCCAAAAGATGTAGACGCTGTTATAATTTCTGACTACGCAAAAGGTACCATCACAAGAGAGCTTTGTGAATCTTTGACAAGATACTATCCTTTCGTCTCAGGAGATCCAAAACCCTCACATAAGAGCTTTTATCAAAATTTCACGCTTATTACTCCAAACGAGAAAGAAGCTAAGGCTATGTTATATGAAGATGATATTTTTATCCTTGGTAAAAGCTTAAAAAACGAACTAAACCTTACATACCTTGCTATAACCCTTGGGCCAAAAGGTGTTTCTTTTTTTGAAGATGGGGCTGTGCATACTTATAGTGCGAGGGCGAAAGAAGTCTATGATGTGACTGGTGCTGGTGATACGTTTTTAGCGGTTTTAACAGCTTCTTTGTTGGCAGGGGCTAAAACATCGGAAGCTTGTGAGCTTGCTAACACCGCTGCTGGCATAGTGGTATCAAAAATAGGTGCTGCTTCTACTACAAAAGAAGAAATACTTGAAAATTTGTAGGTTTATTCAAAATAATCCTCCAAATCCCCATAAATCTGATATATTTTCTAAAAAACCTAGTAATTCTAATATATTTTTACATTTTCCCTTATAACAACAACTATCCTTATCATCTTTGAAGAATATTTCTATAATACCGTTCTTATTTACCATAAAATCTAAATTGATATCTTTTTTCTCATAAATTCCTAAATATCCGTAATCCATGGTAAACCAAATAAATATATCCAAAGGCAATATATGTTCTAAGTTTTTGTAAAAATATACTATAGAATCATTTTTAAACTCGCAATTTACTTCTTCGCAATCCATTTTAAAAATGTAATTTTTATATCTAAATGTTATATGGTATCTATCATATT
>CAZTLC010000007.1:0-18962 GCA_964614295.1 uncultured Aquificaceae bacterium
CCGATGATACTGTGCTGGGCACACGGCACGGGAAAGTAGGTCGCCCTCGGGGGTTGAAAAAAATAAAATATATTTTATAAAGTTTTTATATTTGTTTGATACTATAATTTTGTGGATGAAGAAATATTAAGGTATTTACAAGATATTATAAGCAATCAAAGGGCTCTGATAGAAAGATTCAATAACTTAGAGAATTTTCTGGTATCTAATATAACTCAAATTAAAAATGATTTTCTTTTTCAATCTTATCAGCAGTTTCATACTCTTCAGCAAGGTATGTATTCAATATCTAGAAAACTCTCCAATAAAAATAGAAAACCAAATGTTGTATTTTTAATACATCATTTACAGGCTTTTTACAACATAGAAGATGTTTACAATGCTTTTAAAAGCTCTGATAAGGTAAATACCATCGTTATTGCTATAAACAATCATTTTAAAGATGCTATGATAGCAGAAGGTGCTGGTGAGATATCAAAGGAGTTGACTGCAAAAACTATAGAACATATCACCTTTAATATGGAAAACTCATACTATGCTCTTGATATACTTCTAGCATTAAATCCAGACTATATTTTTATTCAAAGTCCATGGGACAATGATAGACCACTGGCTTTAAAAGTTCCTTATCTTATGTTTGCTAAAATATTGTATGTTCCTTATTATCCTATAACGCTTGTAGAACATTTCAAACCAGAAGAAGATGATTTTCATTTTAACTCTTATGTACATAATTTAGCCTATAAAATATATGTACAAACAGAATTTGATAAAAAATATTTTGAGAAATATCAGATATTAAAAGCCAAAAACGTTGAGGTAGTTGGAAGCACTAAACTTTATAAATTAAAACTTTTAAGAGAAAGTAACAATAAACCTCCAAGAGGAGAAAAAGAAGCTTTTACTATTATTTGGGCACCACATCATAGTATAGCTCAAAGATGGCTTGGTTTTGGGGTTTTTCATAAGATATATAAGGAGATGACTGAATTTGCAAAAGAACGGAAAGATATAAAAATAATATTCAAACCACATCCATTCTTAAGGAGAGCTTTAATGGAACATCAAATTATACATAAGGAAGAATACGATACATGGTTAAAAACCTTTGGTGCCCTTGAAAATGTGGAGATTTATGAAGGTGGCGATTATTTTAATGTGTTTACAAAATCTGATGCCATGCTTACAGACGGTCTTTCCTTTTTAATAGAATATCCTATAGCCACTGGAAAACCGCTTATATTTTTTGATTCAAAAACCCATCAGCCATTAAACGAGATTGGTAATATGGCGTTAGGGTATGCTTATAAAATAGATAGTTTTGAGGCTTTTAAAAACGTATTAAACCACTTAATAAAATCTAAGGCAAGTAATACCAAAGATAATATGCATGATAAAAGGCAAGAAATTTTAGAAGATATGGAAGAATTGTTGGTGCCAAAACAAGACCCAGCTAAGCTTATATTAGAAGATGTGTTGAGAGATTGGTATTATTAAGGTATCTTAACGGCGCCGAGAAGGTATTTTAAGTCGTTATCTGTAAACATGAGCCCTGCTCCTATGAAACCACCGGTAAGTTGACTATTGAGTATATCTGTTACACCACCTCTTACAAAAAGAGGGCCAAATACTTGATAAGTAGCGCCTATTTGCAGGTCTGGTTTCAAATTGGGCATGTTTGGATAATCTCTTCTTCCAAAATTCCATAAATCTGATGTAAAGGTAAGTCTATTGTTATATATATAATCAAAGCCAACGGCCCCAGTGGATTCTTTAAGGCCACCCCTTACTACGAAGTAAGATTTTCCTGGTCTAAAGAATGGGTCTTTGAAAATCCTGGCGTATTCTAAGGTATATTCAGGTTTGTATTCATAAATGGTTTGGGGGTTGTTGTTTATGTATTGAGTCGTGACTCTACCCATTGAGTTTCCTACTATCTCAAATAGATAATACTTATGATTGTCTGGTTGGAATTTTAAAGATAGGATTCCTTTAGATTGGCCTGCTCTAAAGAGTTCAAATCTACCACCTATATATAAGTTAGACTTGTTCACAACCTTTCCAAGATTGGAAAAAGAAGATAGGGCATTGTTGGCATTTGTGTATAAGCTCTTATCGTTAACGAGCTTACCAAGTGTTCCTTTGCCTGTATTTATTTTAGCAAGTATCTCATTTAACTCATCAGAGCTCTTTTTTAGGCTTTTAGAAAGTTCAGCAAAATTTTTTACAGAAGAATGTATACCGCTCTGATTTTCAACTACAAGCGTATTTAGATTTTGAGAGAGAGTATTCAGATTAGCCATTAGCACAGGGGTTTGATCTTTTAAAGTAGAGGATAACGCTTTTAAGTTCTCCACTAAAGTCCTTATGTCTTCTTTGTTTTCTCCTGTTATTTGAGCTAGGTTTTTAGCGGTTCTATCTATATCTACTATGGTCTGAGGAAGCGTGAGATTTAACTGATAAGTAAGCATATCAAGATTTGATATAGTCTGCCTAAGAGTATCTTGATTTTGAGCTATCATAGTATTTAAGTTTTTGGTAAGAGCATCCAAGTTTTGTATAATACCTTCTATCTGGTCTCTATTTTGAGATATTATATCTGCTAAGTTTGAAGCTACTACAGAGAAGTTTTTAGCGGTATTGTTTAAATTTTTTATAAGAGATTCCGTATCCGAAGAAACACCTATATTTTCTATCATACTACCTGGTGGAAGCTCTCCGTATATAGAATGCCCTTCTTCCACAGATATGTACTTGTCTCCCATAAGCCCAAGAGTACCTATAGATACCTCGGTATCTTTGTATATCGGTATGTCTTTTTTTATAGAAAAGACCACTAAAACTTTACCATTTTTAAAGCTTATCTTTTCTACTCTACCTGCTTTTACTCCGTTTACTCTAACCTCAGCCCCTACGCTTAATCCATGCACATCATCAAGCATGGCTTCATAAGTATTTGATTTTTCAAAAAGATATCTTATGCTACTAAAGCTTATCGCCATAAATGCAAAAGCTATAGCGCTAGCTATAAGGAAAAGCCCTAGCTTAAAATACTTAGATTTCACTTCTATATTATACTAAATTTTAACTCATTCATCATTTTAAAATCCAAAAAACTATTTGACAACATTCTTAGGCTGGTTCTTGACAAAAGCTGCTATATTATCAAGTGTCGTATCTAATATTCTTTGGAGACCTTCTTTTGTATTATAAGCGTTGTGAGGGGTTATTATAACGTTTGGATGTTTAAGAAGATAATTTATCTCCAAGGCTTTTTTAAGGGTCTCCGCAGATAAATCAGCATCCCACAAAAGATGTTCTTCCATCACAATCTCTTCCGATTCAAAAGTATCTATAGCAGCTCCAGCCAATATCTTTTGTTTTAACCCGTATATTATGCTTTCTGTTTCAACTACTTTCCCTCTTGACGTGTTTACTATAAAACTACCTTTTTTGAAAAGCTTGATATTGTCCATATTTATGAGATGGTGTGTTGAAGGTAGATAAGGTACATGCAAGGTGATAAAATCTGAAGTGGACAAGAGCTCTTCAAGGCTTACATATTTTATGCCGTTATCAACGAGCATTTGATTTGGTTTAGCGTCATAACAAACTACGTTCATGCCAAAACACTTTGAGAGTAAAGCAGTTCTTGCCCCTATCCTACCTGTGCCAATTACTCCTACAGTTTTGCCAGCTAGCTCTATACCTCTTAGGTTTGAAGTCTTATATACACCTTTCTCTACATTATCTATCGTCTCTCTTAATCTTCTTGCCAAAGTTAGCATAAGCATTATGGCATATTCGGATACGCTTTCCTCACCATAAGAAGGCACATTGCACACTGCTACGCCTTTAGAGTTGGCATAGGCTATATCAATATGATCAAAACCCGTAGATCTAGTGGCGATGAGCTTTAAATCTGGTAGTTTATCTATGATATCTTTGGTGATTTTAGAATATATAAAGATACTAAGTATTTCTACATCGTCTGGGATTTCTACTTTGTCTATGGTCTCATTAGAAAAACAGACAAGTTCTAAGTCATTTTCTTCCACAAATTTTTCAATATAAGGCATTTCCCACCCTTCTAATTCACAAAAAGCTATTTTCACAATATTTACCTCCTGATGGATATTATAGCATCATTATTTTTAAGATTTTATTAAAAATCAAAGGATTTTAAAATATCTGACAATCTACCAGTTATATCCAGTATATGCTCTATAGCTTCTCTTAAAGCGCCATCTCCACCCTGTTTCTTTGTAATGTATTTGCAAAAGCCTTTTACAAAAGGATGGGCGTTTGAAGGTGCAAAACTAAAACCAACAAGCTTTAAAACAGGGATATCCACCAAATCATCTCCCATATAACAAATTTCTTCATCTGTAAGCAATAAGTCTTTTTTTATATTGTTATAGATGTCAAGTTTATGGTGATTTCCAGTATAAATTATGTCTATATTGAGTTCTTTTAATCTATTTAAAAGAGCTTCTGAGTGTCTACCAGAAATAACGCCAAACTTTATACCAACACTTTGTAGAAGCTTTATGCCAAGCCCATCCATGACGTTAAAGGCTTTGAGTTCTTCTCCATTTTTTGTATAATAAAGTCTACCGTCCGTTAACACCCCGTCTATATCAGATAAAAATAGTTTTGGGCTTTTCATATTAAAAGCTTAAAAAAGTCCAGCCACCTTTTTGAGTTCGTTTATTTCATCCCTTATCTTGGCAGCCTTTTCAAATTCCCATTTCTTTGATGCTTCCCACATCATCTTTTCTAACTTGTTTAAACGTTCCACCAAATCTTTTTCAGTCTTTATACCTTTCGGTATGGACTCTGGTACTTTTACATAGTCAAGGTCTTCTATGCTTAAAAGCTCTTTTACAGGCTTTACGATAGATTTTGGAGTTATACCATGTTCTTTGTTGTAATGCTTTTGGATTTCTCTTCTTCTATTGGTCTCGTCTATAGCTTTTTTCATAGATTCTGTGATGCGGTCAGCGTATAGTATGGCTTTTCCGTTTATATTTCTTGCCACTCTACCTATAATCTGTACAAGCGATGTGGTACTTCTTAAAAATCCCTCCTTGTCGGCTTCTAATATAGCCACCAAAGATACTTCTGGCATATCTATACCTTCTCTTAAGAGATTTACACCCACTATCACATCTATAGAGCCTTCTCTTAGCTCCTTTATAGCCTTTGCTCTCTCTATAGCATCCAAATCAGAGTGAAGATATCTCGCTTTAATCCTACGCTCAATAAGATAATCAGCTACATCTTCAGATAGTCTTTTTGTGGTAGTGAGTACTATAGCCCTTTCGTTTCTTGATTTTACTTTTAATATTTCTCTTATCAAATCCTCCAATTGATTTGCGGTAGGTCTTACCTCTATCTCTGGGTCCAAAAGTCCCGTAGGTCTTACTATCTGTTCTACTATTATGCCTTTTGAATATTCAATCTCCCATTCACCAGGTGTTGCTGATACAAATATCACCTTGTTTATCTTTTTCAAAAACTCCTCAAACTTAAGAGGTCTATTGTCTAAGGCAGCGGGCAGTCTCCATCCGTAGTCCACCAGCTTTTGCTTTCTTGATATATCTCCATTATACATGCCTCTTACTTGTGGTATTGTAACATGAGATTCATCTACTATTAGAAGGAAATCTTCCGGCATATAGTCTAATAGTGTAAAAGGTGGTTCTCCTTCTTTTCTACCATCAAAATATCTAGAGTAGTTTTCTATACCTTTGCAATGTCCAAGCTCCTTTATCATTTCAATATCATATACAGTCCTTTGCCATAATCTTTGAGCTTCTACTTCTTTGCCTTGGGCTTTAAAGTAGTTTACCCTATCCCTTAAATCTTTTTCTACCTTTTCTATAGCTTCCATCAAGGCTGGTTTTGGCGCTACATAGTGAGTAGCTGGAAATAAAACCGTGTAATCTATCTCTCTTATAACGTGTCTATTTAATAAATCAAGCTCTTTTATTGAATCTATTTCATTATCCCAAAACTCTATCCGTATTACAATATCGTCTGCATGAGAAGGCACTATCTCAATGGAATCTCCCCCTCTTACCGAAAATGTTCCTCTTTTGAAAGAAAAATCATTTCTTTCATACCCTATCTCTACTAACTGGCGAGATAATTTTAACGGATCTAGTTTTTGACCTTTTAAAAGCTGAATACGCATATTTACATAGTGTTCTGGTGAACCTAAACCATATATGCAAGATACTGAGGCCACCACTATGGTATCGGCTCTTTCAATAACAGATTTCGTAGCACTATGGCGATACTTGTCAAGAATATCGTTTATAGAAGAATCTTTTTCTATGTAAAGGTCTTTTTCTGGTATATAGGCTTCTGGTTGATAATAATCGTAATAGGATATGAAATACTCCACTGCATTGTTTGGAAAAAGCTCCTTAAACTCTCTATAAAGTTGGGCTGCTAGTGTTTTGTTGTGGGCTAGTATAAGTGTGGGTTTTTTATACTGTGCTATGACGTTTGCTATAGTAAAAGTTTTTCCAGTTCCGGTAGCTCCCAGAAGTACTTGTCCTTTAGCTCCAGCTTCAAAATTAGAAAGAAGCTTTTCAATGGCCTTAGGCTGGTCACCAGCAGGTTTAAGGTTTGTCTTTAATTGGAAAAATCCCATAAACTTAAAATATAAATATAAAAGTCATCATATCAATGATTTACATTTTAGCTTAGTTTTAGGCTTATAATATAAAAATGGAAAATAAAGAGGCTTTAGTAAAAAGTTTTGGTGAAAATGCTAGTTCTTATAGAGCGAGCAAAGTATTTTCCAATGAAGATGATCTTGAAAGAATGATAAAGATGTTAAACCCACAAAGGACAGAGCTAGCTTTAGATATAGCCACTGGGGCAGGACACACCGCTATAAAACTATCAAAGTATGTAAAAGAAGTTATAGCGATAGATATCGTAGAAAGCATGTTAAATCAAGCAAAACTTCTATTGGAAGAGGAGGATGCAAAAAATATAAACCTTATGAAGATGGATGCTTGTGCTCTGAAGTTTCAAGACGGCTCTTTTGATATGATAACATGTAGATTTGCGCCTCATCACTTTTACAATATAGAGATTGCTATAAAAGAAATGTATAGAGTCCTTAAAAAAGGAGGAAGATTGTACGTATTGGACTGTTCTGTGTTAAATTTAGAAGAGGCTAAAAAGATTATGAATAATATAGAAAAATTGAGAGATCCGTCTCATATAAAATCTTATTCTTTAGAAGACTGGAAAACGATGTTGGAGAATCAGGGGTTTTATGTTAAGCATATAGAAACTATAGAAAGAATATATATATTACCAGATTGGTTTGAGAGGATGAAAACACCAATTGAAAAAAGGAAAGAGATTTTTAATATTTTAAGAAACATGCCAAAACAATTAAGAAATCTTTATTGCTTTGATGATACATACATAACTACGTACTATGTTGAATTATTAGCTATAAAATAAACGTATAAACAATACTTAAGTATAAAAATTTAAAATATGGTATAATATCAAGACCAATTTAAGGAGGTGAAATCTTGAGCAATTTAAACAAGTTAGTTGAGTTGGCAGAAAAGGCCAAAGAGAAAGGTGGTGTTCAACTTTATAAAAAAAACATAGAGATGGTTTTATCTGGGCTTTTGGTAACGGGAAACTTCTGGAGTATAGTAGATTATGCCGATTTACCGGTACCAGCAGCCGCAGGCATTGTAAATACGCTTTTAGAAGAGGGTTATGTTTTCATAGACCAAAACCAAGATATAAGACTTACCCAAAAAGGTTTTGACCTCATAAAAGAATATAATATACATCCAAGAAAAGAATATAAATGTCAAGCCTGCGAAGGCAGAGGTATACCCTTTTACTTGGATATAGAACTATATAGAACATTTTTACAAGAGACAAAAAATAGACCAAAAGCGATACAAGATTACGACCAAGGATCTGTAACACCAGAAACTACTGTTAGCAGAGTTCTATTCATAGACTCAAGAGGAGATTTACAAGGTAAAGACATCGTGGTAATGGGTGCAGAAGATGATTTAACAGGGCTTGCCATTGCTCTTTCCAGAAAGGCCAATTCTGTAACCATCATAGATATAGATAAGCGTTCTATAGATTTTGATAATGAAGTATTTGAAAGGCTTGGTATAAAAAATGCAAAAGCTTTTGTATGGGATTTGAGGAGACCTCTTCCTGAAGAAATGCTTGGAAAGTTTGATGTATTTATTACAGACCCACCTGAAACAGTGGCAGCTTTTAGCGCTTTTATAAAAAGAGGTATATCTTTATTAAAAGATGAAGGAGCTGTTGGTTATTTTGGGCTAACGCTAAGAGATTCTTCTATATATAGATGGAGAGAGTTTCAAAAAATACTTACTGGAGAAATAGGAGTAGCTATAACAGATATAATACAAGATTTTAACAACTACACCACATGGGATTACCACAAAGAAACAAAAGCTTACGAATTGGCTCCTGTTAAAAAAGACCCAGAAGGTATATGGTACCGTTCTGCTTGGTATAGGATAGAAGCACTGCCGGGTTTTTCAAGATGGAACGGTGTTATATCAGATGAAGACCTTTATTTAGACGAGGAAGGTTCTACTACATAACATGGATATTACCGCTGTTATACTATGTGGAGGCTCTGGCACAAGGCTATGGCCTCTTTCTCGCTCCAACTATCCAAAGCAGTTTTTGAGACTTTTTTCAGAGTATTCTTTATTTCAAGAAACTATATTAAAAGTCAAAGACATTGTAAAAGACATCCTTATTATCACCTCAGATAACTACTATTGGATAGTGGAAAATCATTTGGAAGAAATGAAGATAGAAGCAAGTATCATAATAGAACCTACTCCTAAAAATACAGCTCCTGCTATAGCATTAGCTACATACCACACACAAGAAAACAACAGCTTACTCATATTACCATCGGATCATAGGATAGAAAATATTAAGCTTTTCCAAGAATATATAAAGAAGGTTTATCCATATTCAAAAAACCATATCATCACATTTGGCATAAAACCTACTTATCCAGAAACAGGCTATGGATATATCAAAATTGGTGAAGCTATCTCAGAAGATATATATAAAATAGATAAGTTTGTAGAAAAACCAGATAAAGAGTTGGCAAAACAATACATAGATTCTGGAGATTATCTTTGGAACAGCGGAATGTTTTTTGCTAGTAAAGAGCTTTTAATAGAAGAGTTTAAAAGGATAGATGAAGACTTATACAATATATCTAAAAAAGGTGATTTAGAGAGTTTTAAGAGGGCAAAAACTAACTCTTTTGATTATGCTATTATGGAACATACAAAAGTAGGAGTTTGTGCTAGGCTTGATACAAAATGGTCTGATGTGGGCTCATGGTTATCTGTATATGAAGAGCTTCAAAAAGATGAAAATCGCAATGCAATTGTAGGAGAAAATCTAATACAACTAGATTCAACCAACAACCTCATAATATCAAACAAGCGTCTTGTAAGTGTCATAGGACTTCAACACTTAATAATAGTAGACACAGAAGATGTCACTCTGATAGCTGATAAAAACAACTCTCAAGATGTAAAAAAAATTGTTGATGTATTAAAATCAAAAAACGATAAAAGAGTCGAAGAATCTTTGATATCCTATAAGCCTTATGGGTATTATATGCTTTTAGAAGAAGGAAAGAATTTTAAGATAAGAAAGCTTTTATTAAAACCAAAAAAACATATATCAAGACAGATGCACCATCATAGGACAGAGCACTGGATAGTGTTAAGAGGCACAGCAAAAGTGTTTATAGATGATAAAGAGTATTTTTTCCATGAAAACGAAAGCTTCTTTGTTCCAAAGTCTACATGGCATTATATAGAGAACCCAGGCATAATAGACTTAGAAATGCTTGAAGTTCAAAGTGGTGAATATTTGGAAGAAGATGATACTATAAGAGAAAATGTTTTTTGAAATCACGAGCGCTGGACTGCTTGGTATAGAAGGTATAAAGATAACTGTAGAACTTGATATATCAAACGGATTGCCCGCTTTCAACGTAGTGGGGCTTCCAGATATAGCTATCAAAGAATCTAAAGAGAGGGTAAGGTCAAGCCTAGTAAATAAAGGCTTTAGTTTTCCACCAAAAAGGATAACCGTAAACTTATCACCCTCTAATATAAGAAAGCAAGGCACATTTTATGATTTACCAATAGCTGTAGGTATACTCTGTTATCTTGGTGTATTGAACAAAGAAAATGTAAAAAACTTTGCATTCTTAGGAGAGCTATCCTTAGACGGTGCTATAAAACCCATAAACGGTATATTGCCGATGACATTGGCTTTAAAAGAGATAGGAATAAAAAATGTGGTTATTCCATTGGAAAATGCTCAAGAAGTATCGTTTCTGGAGGATATAAATGCATATTGCCCAAAAGACCTTGAAGAGCTTGTTAATTTTATAAATGGAAGTGTTTTATTGTCACCTGTAAAATATCAAGAGCAAAATAAAACTGAAGAATATCTTGATATGATAGATGTTATCGGTCAGACTATGGCTAAAAAGGCTTGTGCTATAGCTGCAGCTGGTTTTCACAACATACTTTTCATAGGACCTCCAGGTAGTGGGAAATCCATGTTGGCAAAAAGATTGCCTGGTATTATGCCACCCTTAGACGATAAAGAATCTTTGGAAGTATCAAAGATATATAGCGTTGCAGGTCTTCTTACAAACTCTCTTATCAAGCAAAGACCTTTTTCAGCACCACATAGAAGCGCATCAGAAGCTTCTTTGATAGGTGGAGGCACTATTCCAAGGCCAGGAGCTGTTTCTTTAGCACATAAAGGTGTTTTATTTTTGGATGAGATGCCAGAGTTTAACAGAAAGACTTTGGAAGCCTTAAGACAGCCCTTAGAGGATAAAGAAGTGACGATATCAAGAGTTCATGGTAGTGTGAAATTTCCTGCGTCTTTTTTATTGGTGGGAGCCATGAATCCTTGTCCTTGTGGATATTATAAAAGTAATTTAAAAGCTTGCAAATGCTCTCAAAATCAAATAAAACAATATCAATCAAAGATTTCTGGACCTCTATTGGATAGGATAGATTTATTTGTGAATGTGGAAGCATTAAAAGAGGAAGAGCTTATGTTGCGGAAAAAAGAGATATCTTCAAAAGAGCTAAAAGATATGGTCTTGAGAGCTTTTCATATCATGAAAGAGCGTTTTAAAAACTCAAAGACAAGATTTAATTCAGAAATGACAGAGGAAGAGATAGATAAGTTTTGCATATTGGATGAATCTGCTAAAAAGCTTTTGTCAAGCGCCATATCAAGCTTAAATCTTACTGGAAGATCTTATGCTAGGCTTTTGAAAGTCTCTAGGACAATAGCGGATATGAACGAATCTTCTCATATAAAACCAGAGCACATAAGCTTGGCTCTTCAGTTTAGACCTAACGCAAGCGGTATCCTTTTATAATAAAAAGCTTTTTTGTATTTATTGTATAATGAGACTATGAATGTTTGTAAAGATATAGATTGTGTTAGAGCTTTTGTTAAAAGCCAAAAACTAAACTCAAAAACTATAGGCTTTGTGCCTACGATGGGTTATCTTCATGAAGGACATCTATCTCTTGTAAGAGCTGCAAAAAGCATGTGCGATATTGTGATAGTTAGTATCTTTGTAAATCCAAAGCAGTTTGGCCCAAAAGAAGACTACAACAAATATCCAAGAGATATAAACAGAGATTTAGGACTTTTAGAAAAAGAAGGAGTGGGTTTGGTATTTATACCAGAAGTAGATACTATTTATCCAGAAGGTTTTTCCACTACAATCAATATAGGGTCATTGGCAAACATACTAGAAGGGGCTTTTAGACCTGGACATTTTGATGGTGTATGTACTGTGGTTACCAAGCTTTTTAATATAGTCAATCCAGACAAGGCTTTTTTTGGTGAGAAAGATTACCAGCAGTTAAAAATAGTTGAGAAGCTTGTAAAAGATTTGAATTTAGACATAGAGATAATACCGGTGCCCATAAAGCGAGAAGCCGATGGACTCGCTATGAGTTCTAGAAATACATATTTAAACCAAGAAGAGCGTAAAAGAGCTAGTACTATATACAGCTTTTTATTAAAAGCTAAAAAAACTTTTGAAAGCGGCATAAAAGATTCTACAAAGATTATAGAGCATTCAAAGGATATCTTAGATGTAGATGATATAGATTATATAAAAATAGTGGATAAAGATACTTTGGAAGAAAAGAAAATAGTTAGTAGATATGATAGAATACTTATAGCTGTGAGAATAGGCAACACTAGACTTATAGACAATATAGAGATGTGAGATGAGTATATTTGATTTTTTTAGAAAAAAAGAGAAAAAAGAAAATCTTTGGACAAAGTGTGAAGAGTGCAAAAATATCATCCTAGCCCAAGAGCTTGAAACGAATTTCTTTGTATGTCCAAAGTGCGGTCATCATCATCAGATGAACCCATACCTATGGGCAAATATGCTGCTTGACTACAATTATAACGTATTGTTTGAATATATAAAACCTACAGATTTTTTATCTTTCAAAGATACGAAAAAGTATAAGGATAGATTAAAAGCTTTAAAAGAGGCTTTAAACACCACTGAAGCTATTACTGTCTTTGATGGAAAACTGGATAACTATCCTATCATACTTAGTGTTATGGATTTTAACTTCATAGGTGGAAGCATGGGTTCTGTAGTTGGTGAAAGATTTAAACTAGCCTCTCTTAAAGCAGTCCAGGATAGAAAACCCCATGTAAGCGTAATTACATCTGGCGGGGCTAGAATGCAAGAGAGTGTTATATCTTTGATGCAGATGGCAAAAACCTCAATAGCGGCGGATATTATGCATAAAAACTCAATACCTTTTATAACTATACTGACCAATCCAACTACCGGTGGAGTATCAGCTTCCTTTGCTTTTTTAGGAGATGTTATAATAGCAGAACCAAAAGCCATAATAGGCTTTGCAGGTGCAAGAGTGATAGAGCAAACTATAAAACAGCAACTACCGGAAGATTTTCAGACATCTGAGTTTTTGCTTAAAAAAGGTATGGTGGATATGGTGGTGCATAGACATTTGATAAAACAAACATTGAAAAATCTTTTAAATCTTTTATTTTATAGAAATGCTTGATGTATTGGAGTATATAAAAAAAGATGCATCTCTTGAAAATATAGGGCACACTATCTTGTATGGAAAAGATATATATTTTATCCAATATTTTGAACAGCTTTTAAAGCAAAAATACGACACAAGAATCTATTGGGCAGATGAGCTTGATTATGAGAGTTTTAGAAATATAGTTTCTTCAAGGAGTATATTCGGTAAAAAAAATGTTGTTATTATCAAAAATTTTACAGAGCTTTTAAGCACATTAAAAAAAGAAAATCTTGATTTTATAAAGAATACAAAAAATATCATTATTTTTGAAGAGTATGAAGATTTAACTGAAAAAGATATAAAATCCATCCAAAATATTTTAGGGCATGTAAATATCTTGACATCTAAACAAAAAAGACCTGATTACCTTAAAAGCCTAATACAAAAGAAATTTAAAAAAGATGGTATAGAGTTAAATCAAGATATTTTGAATGAAATATTAGACACAATAGGTATGGATTCTCTAAATCTAAAAAATGAGACAGATAAATTACTTATATTGGCAAAATCTACACCTATTACGAAAGAGATATTATCAAAAGCTCTCATAAAAGAGCCAAAGGATGAGGCTTTTTCTATAGTGGATGCTATTATAAGCAAAGACATCAAAAAAGCGTTATCTATATTTTACAATACTGTAAAACTTGGACAACATCCACTTTTAACGCTTGGGTTCATGCAAAAACAATTTACAAATATGTATCTAGCTTTTAAAATAAATAGAGATTTTGAAGAAACCTGTAAAATCTTGAATATAACTCATCCTTTTCAAAAAAATATATTGGCAAAACAACTAAAAACCGTTAAAAGAGATAAATTATTTCATATCATAAAAATGCTTCAAAAGACAGACATGAGTATAAAATACTACTTTCAAGACCCAGTAGAAGCTTTAGAAAAACTTATAATAGATATAGGATTAATACTAAAATCATGAATGAAAATACCGATATAAAAAATATGGAGGCAGTTATTTTTGAGATAAAAGAAGCTTTAAATAGGCCTTTTGAATATCAAAATATATCTTCAAAACTTCAAGAGCTCCTAAGCATCATTGAAAAATCGCCACAAGAAACTATACTAAATCATATGAACGATATTTTATTTATATCTACGCTTGTGCTGGAATTAAATAATATAATCAATGGACTCATGTCAGAAATTGTGAGATATGTGAGTTCTAAAGGGTTTTCTGCGAGGGCTTGATATGGGTTTTGGCTCTTATAATTTGGTAACAAACGCTTTAAACATATTTAAGAAAGCTATAGATGTAACATCTCAGAATATAACAAATGCTAGCAACTCAAATTATGCTCAAGAAGTACCCGTTATCCAAGATACTTATCCTATTGGTGTAAGTCTTCAGGATATAAAAAGAATTCAAAATCTTTACTTTTTTCAACTTTTACAAAACAAAAGCTCTAGTTTAGATTACTTTAATACTAGGCTCCAGTATAACCAAAAAGTACAAGATATATTTAACGTGGTAGGGCCAAATTCTTCTTCTACATCTTATGACGATGCTTTTTTTAGCGCGTTTACCCAGCTTTTTACAAATACTTCAAACGTAGGGTACCAAAATCAAGTCCTTACCACCGCTAGCAACTTTGCACAAAATCTTAACTCAAACGCTTCTACTATAAATAATTTAGCTTATCAAGTACCCACAAACTCTTTGCAATATCTAAACCAGATAAATACGCTTATAAAAAACTTGGCCAATCTTAACCAACAAATAACTACCTCTTACGCTCTTACTTACTCAAATGCCCATGATTACAAAGAGCTTCTTGACCAAAGAGATGCTTATATATCTCAACTATCAAAGCTTATAAATGTAAACGTTCAAGAAGATTCTATAGGAAGGGTTCATATTTCAATAAATGGTGGTTTTACACTTGTAGATGGTACAAATTACTGGAAACTAGCCCTTGGTAGTTCTGGAAACTCACCATATCAAACCATAGAATGGTTAAACAATAACAACCAAGCTATAAATATCACAAACTATGTACAAGGCGGTGAGCTTAAAGCGATGATAGATTTCTCATACGATGTAAATACATACAAAGTAGAGCAAGACAACGTTGCAGCTAATGCTATAATGAACACTAAAATACCTGTTCAAAGTGGCTCAAACTATTATTTAGTACAAAATCTCGCAAACACAGATACTCCTATTGGAAATCAAGGAGAATCTTGGAGTTTCCCACCAAATCATGTATCTTCTACAGCGGCACCTCTCTCCTCTTTAGGAATTTCAAACGGAAGCCTTACGCTTTATAGTGGGACTACTCCTAGTTATACAATTTCAAACTATGGAACTTTGAGTTTGGCACAGTTATCAAGCTCTATCAATGCAAGTGGCATGCTTAATGCAAATGTTTCCTTGGACCCTTCTGGAAATTATTATCTTCAAATCACACCTATTTACAGTAACACTGCAGGTTCTTTTACTGGTGTTTACAATATAGTAGACTCTTCGTCAAACATAGTTTTTACAAGTGGCTCTGGGCCATCAGGTGTGCTATCTTTTACAGATAATTCTAGTTCTGGAACTTACGCTCAGCTAAATTATACAGATATGTCTTTAGACCAGATTGTAAACGCTATAAACAACAATCCAACTCTTCAAGGTAAATACTATGCAAACATAGTCTCATCTCCTTTTATAGATATGCCAGTTGGCCTTTCATCTTCTACAGATACAATATCCCAAACTGGAGTGCTTACCTTTAGAAACAATACAACCCCACTTTTTAGTATCACATACACAAATCAAAACTTGGTACAAATAGCTAACGAGTTATCTCAAATACCGTCCGCAACACTCTTTAGCGCTAGTATTGTAAAAGAACAGGATGGGCTTTACCATTTAAGAATACAGATAAAAAATCCAAACCAATACAATATAGTAGATAGTGGTAGTAGCTTTACAGGTCTTTATTCTTTACATATAGCCTCTTTAAATCAGGCAAAATATGGTCTAGCAGATTCTACAAATACATATACATTCAGTAAAAATGTCATAAGCAATACAGCTTCACTATCCTCTTACGGAATTGGTCAAAATGCAACATTAACATTTTACAATGGCAACGTTGCTATATATTCTATATCAAACTACGGGCAATACTCTCTAAACTCACTTACAACTTTAATAGATTCAAACCCAGCATTAGTTGGTCTTTTCAGCGCTAGCGTTGTATCAAATCCAGATGGAACCTATTCTCTTCGCATAAGCTCTTCAAATCCATCAAACTACACAGTTGCAGATTCTTCTTCAAATTTCTTGATGGGTGGAGGCAATATTTATAAAAGTGAAATGGTGTTTGAAGGCATAGACGCTTCTAGCATATCTATAAATCCAAGTTTGGGGGCGATATTACAAAATGTAGATCCAAGCTCAGCTTCTAACTTTTCTTATTTTTCCAATAGTTGGTGGGGTTCATCAAAAAGTCTATATCAAATCCTTATAGGCTCTGTAGCATCTACTGTGAATGTATTGCAAACGAGTTATAGTAGCATAAGTTCTTTGGTAAACTCTATAAGCTCTCAAGTAGCCCAGGTTCAAGGCGTATCGTTAGATCAGCAATATATAACGCTTCAAAATTTACAACAAGATTATCAGGCTTCTGCAAGTATAGTTGGTATATTAAATAATTTAATGCAGACCACCCTTAATATGGTAAACGGAGGTTAAGCTTATGGCAGGAGCAATTCCAGATTTAAGTCTTTATAATTTTTATAAATCTCAGGACAACGTAGTATTAAATAATTTACAAGATACTATAGAACAAGCATCCACAGGATATAAGCTTTTGAACATAAGTCAAAGCCCCGGAGATACGCAGCAAGTGATAAATTTAAAAAAAGAAATAGTGCTCTTGTCTACATACTCACAAAATGCCTTCTCGGCTAGTAATGTATTAACCACTACAACATCTGTCCTTGGAAACCTTTATGATTATCTTCAAACAGTAAATACGGATGTTGTAGCAGCGGCAAACGAGGCTACCTATAACTCTACTCAACTAATCAATATGGGTCAAAGCATATATTCTATATTGAATCTTACTCTATCAAAAGCCAATGAAAAGTTTGGAAATAATTATCTATTTGGTGGTTCTTCATTGTCTATCCAACCTTTTGGACCTGATTTTTCTTATCAGGCTTCCACATCAGATTATTATACGCAGATATCAAATTCTTATCAAGTACCAACATATCTAAACGGTCAAAATGTATTTGGTCTAAATATATTAACTACATCAGCTTCTTACAACTCTTATACACAAAGCTTTTCTGGACCGGGAGAACTTATAATACACTATGGCACAAATGTATATCAGATAAACTACAACAATACACCCTATGAATGGGATTGGAACGCAGGATTGTCCTCTACAAATTCAAACCTTGGTGTATCTGGTACTATCTCTCTCAGTATGGTTACTGCTTCTTCTACAAACATCTACAATATATCCTACTCAAGTACCGATACGCTGTCAACACTTTTAAACAAGATATCAACATCCACCGGTGGAAACTTCAAAGCTTCTATATTGCACAACATAGATAATACTTACGGTATTGAAATATCACCATCTACCAACAATTTATCAGCTACATATTCTTTGGCGGATAGTAACTCTCTTTATACACTTAACCAAACACCTTCAAACCTTTTGGAATTATCAAACTATATAAACAATGTGTTTAGCGGTACACTACAAACTTTCATAAGACAAAATTCAAATTCTACATTTTCTTTGGAGATAGCTGGCAACGACGTAGCAAAACCCTTAAGCATAATAGACCTTGGTCAGTACGTATCCTCTTCTTTTAAGCAAGAAAGCGTTTTTTCTGCATTAAAACAGACAGCTGATAGACTTAGTTTAGGACTCCCTACCATAGACAGAGAGCTTGGGGCAAACATGGTTATATCTTCCCAATCCTTTAACAGTCTTACTGCACCGATAGGAGTGAATGGAACCTTGGAAATACAAATAAGCTCAAGTACTATACCTATAGATTATACCGCCAACATGAGCTTGATAGACGTAGCAAATCTTATAAATAAAGCTGCTAATGGATCTGCCTATGCTGATTTTGTTAAAAATCAAAATGGTACTTATAGCTTAGAGATAAGCTCAATGTTAGCTTCCCAGTCTCTTACCGCTACCGATGTGGTAAACGGTGCATTTTCACAGTTTAATACAAATCAAATACCAAATGGAAGCTATATATTCAATGTTCAAAGAGCACTAGATCAGATATCTTTTGTTAATGCTCAAGTAGGAAGCTATATACAAAACATACAAACTCAAAATAGTGTCTTGACAAATACTACCACAGTAGCTACCAACGAGCTTGCCAACTATCAAGATGCAAACGTGGCAAATGTATTAACAGACTATTCTCAATATCAGTTGGCTTATCAATCTTTAATGTATTTGATATCGGACCAAAAGAATCTAACCATATTAAAATACATTTAATGAATATAGATAAAAAAGCTTTTTTGGCATTGATATTACTCTCTATAATATGGGGTTATAACTGGGTTTTAATGAAGCAAACTATAAACTATATACCTGAGCTTTATTTTGCTTTTCTAAGAAGTATTCTTGGATCTTTTTTACTCTTTGGTATCTTAGCTTTTAATAATAAAAGCCTTAAACTAAAACACGTTAAGTATGTGAGTATACTTGGACTTTTACAGACTACAGGTTTTGTAGGCCTTAC
>CAZTLC010000008.1:0-3136 GCA_964614295.1 uncultured Aquificaceae bacterium
CTTGTGCTTATACCAGTCATGTATTATGGTTCTAAGGTAAAAAATTTGCCTTCAGAAGCTTGCCCATTACCAGAAGAGATTAGCAAAGATTTAAGGTCATGATGTTAAAAGCCCCTCTTGGGGCTTGTTTAACTTATTTTTTTGCTTTATCTGATATAATAACTAAATGGCCATAACAGGAATAATTCTTATCGTTCTTGGGTTTTTTAGTATAGTTTTCTTTGATAAGGATATAACATATTTTCTATACATAAATAGAGTTCATTTTAAGGCCTTTGATGGTTTTTTTAAGTTTGTATCTTTTGTAGGGCATTACAATGTCGTTTTTTACTTGGCATCTTTTTTTATAATCCTTAGCTTTTTTGTGAAAAGCTTAAGAAAATATATACTTTTGATATCTATTTGTCTTGTGCTTTCTGATAGCGCTATCATGATATTAAAGTTTTTGATTGGTAAAGCAAGACCTGAGCTTTTCCTTAAAAAAGGAATATACGGGTTTTATTTTTTTAAAAGCCAAAAAGACTACTCTTCTTTACCATCAGGACATACTCTTTTAAACAGCGCTTTGGCGCTTAGTCTTTATCTTAAAAACAAAAAACTTGGATTTTATCTCATCCTTTGGTCAATATTGGTGGGTTTGTCAAGGATTGTTCTTTTTATGCACTATCTTGGGGATGTTTTAGTGAGCTTTGGTATTGGATGCTTGATATCGCTTTTAGTGGTAAGATTAGAAAGACTTTACCTTTCTTCTTTGTAGTTTTCAAGCTTTAAAAGTAAAAAAGAGAATATTCCAAGTATTGAAGAAGAGATTAGTAAGAATACATGTGTTATAAAGCCAAGATCTAAGGAAGTTTTCAAAGAAATATCTGAAAGCTTTGATGGTATTGAAAAACCAAACTCGTAAGTGCCAAGTCCCATAAAACCATTGATGGGCAGTATAGAACTTAGCTCTGCCACCACATAAGAGGGCAGTATATCAAAAAAACTCATAGGTATGATATTTTTAGCCATCGTATAAAAGCCCATAAACTTAAAAGCAAAGGATACTACGGATATAAAATAAAGTTTTATGGCTATTTTACTTTCAAAGTGAGTGTATAGGTTTTGTTTTAGGGATTTTAGTATAAAAAAATCTGGTAAAAAACCTATGATATGCTTTAATAAAAATACCGATACGATACCAAACACCACTATAAAAGCTAAAAAATATATTTTAAAGAAAAATCCTAAGAAAAATCCAAAGAGTGCAAGAGCGTCCATAAGTCTTGCCAAAGCAAATATCCAAAAGGATTTTGTAAGATTTATACCTTTCTTTTTTAGCATGTAAAAGAAGCTAAACTCTCCAGTTCTGGCTGGTAATAAGTTGTTTAGGAATATGTGTATATTGTTTATAAGAAAAAAATCCCTCATATTGATATCTCTTATCATGAGATGCCATCTGTAAGCCCTTAAAAAAGAGCTTACAAAGTATAGCAAAAACCCAATACTTATATATGATAGGCTTAATTTTGAAAAGTTTTTTTCAAACTGGGAAAATCCTACCGTTTTATAGAAAACGTATAAAAATAAAACACTAAGAAGAAAGGATAAAAGTATTTTAATCTTCATCCACTTGTTCTAAATTGACAACATCTTTTATCCTATAAGGTTTTATATCCTGAGATTCGTAGTAGGTTCTTGTAATAACTTCTGCTATTATTCCCGTTGATATAAATTGAAGACCAGAGATGATAAGAAGTACCGTTAAAAATAAAAGAGGTCTTTGTCCTATTTCCTGATGATTTATAAACTTATCGTAGGTGAGGTATAATCCTGATAAAAATCCAAGACCAGATAGTATAAAACCGATACCTCCAAAGGCGTAAAGGGGTTTATTTATATATTCATTTAAAAACTTTACGAGAAATATGTCAAGGATAACCCTTACAGTTCTTCCTATGCCGTATTTGGATTTACCGTAAAGCCTTGGATGATGGCTCACTGGGACTTCCGTTATCTTGGCTCCTAATCCTTTTGCCAAAGCAGGCAAGAACCTATGCATATCTCCGTATAGTCTAAAATTTTTAGCTATATCTTTTTTATAAGCTTTTAACGAACATCCGTAGTCATGAAGATGGACCCCTGTGACATTTGATATAAGATAGTTTGCAATTTTAGAGGGTAAAGTCCTTGATAAAAATGGGTCTTTCCTATCTTTACGCCAACCACTCACCACGTCGTAGCCTTCTTCCATCTTTTGAAGAAGTAGCGGTATATCGGCGGGATCGTTTTGAAGGTCAGCATCCATTGTGATGATTACATCTCCTGAAGCGTATTGAAATCCTGCAAACATAGCTGCAGTCTGACCATAGTTTCTTTTAAAGCTTATTACCTTAAGATGCTTGTCCTTTGAAGCCAAGTCCTTTAGTTTTTTTAGTGTGTTGTCGGTACTTCCATCGTCTACCGTTATTATTTCATACTCATGAGGGAGCTTATCCATCGTTTCTTTAATCTTTTGATAGAGCTTTTCTACACTCTCTTCCTCGTTGTAAATGGGAATAACTATAGATATTTTCATATAATACCTGCTTTTTTAACAGAGTATTTACCTTCTGAGCTCATGTGCACCATTATGTTTCTGCCTTCTTCTTTTATATCGCTTACCGTAAAATCCAAAAAGTTTATCTTCTTGAACTCTTCAATGCTATTTATATCTTTTTCCACTATATATCTCATCGTATAGGCTTTTACCAGTGAGCTATCTCTTATGATGTTATCCTTTATCATATACCTGAAGCTTACAAGCTTTATGTTTTTAGGCAGTAGCTTTTCAAAAGATACTGGTAAGAAGTTAAACACCAAAAATTCATCGTTTGATAGATACCTTGCTATATCTTCTTTCCAAATGCTCATATTCTTCAGCTGGCAGGATATCTCCCATTTGCAGACTCTGTCTTCAGGGGATAACATACCCATTATAGGATGAAATACTATAGTTCTTTCAAATATTCTTTCTTTTACAGCCTTTGGCATCACGTGCATGTGAAGTCCTTCCCAAAACTTATCTTTGTATATTCTCCAAAGTTGACCTCCCTCTTTTGGTTTTTTTGCTTTTAAAAGCTTAAAAACTTGCTTTCTTTTTTTCTCCAAGAAAGAA
>CAZTLC010000008.1:3236-17144 GCA_964614295.1 uncultured Aquificaceae bacterium
TTTTTTTGCTTTTAAAAGCTTAAAAACTTGCTTTCTTTTTTTCTCCAAGAAAGAAAACTTGCCATCTTTTAAAAGGTCTTCTTTGCAATCAAACTCTTCGTAAGCGCTAAATTTGTTGCTACATCTTGCAAGATAAATCACTCTCATAGCCTTACCTCACAGCTTATATTTTTCTCTAAAGTTAGAAAGTATTTTAAGACCTACCTCTTGGCTTTTTTCTGGATGAAACTGCAAACCTACTATGTTTTCATGCTCTATAGAAGATGCAAAATCAACCCCATAATCTGTATAAGCAGAAACGATACTTTTATCCTGTGGATTTACGTAGTAGGAATGCACGAAATATACAAAAGACCCATTTTTTATACCCTTAAAAATTCCTTCTTCTTTTTGTATCCAAAGCTGATTCCAGCCTACGTGTGGTATTTTAACACCTGTTGGAAAAAGCCTTACATCCCCTTTAAATATAGAAAGTCCTTCATGCTCGCCAAACTCATAGCTTTTCTCAAACAAAAGCTGATATCCAAGACAAATACCTATAAAAGGTTTTCCAGCTTTTATAAACAGTAAAATCTCTTCCAACAGTTCATAATTTTTTAAATTGTCCATTGCATCTTTAAAAGCTCCAACACCAGGAAGGCAAAGACTATCGCAGTGTTTTATCTGTTCTTTTTTATTTACAATCTGTGGGTTTAGGCCTACTTTATCAAAAGCTTTAAAAACGCTTCCTAAGTTTCCCATGCCATAATCTATTATACCTATCATAGGTTTTTGTTTATAATATCTACTATTTTTTCCAAATTCTCTTGGGAAAGGTAAGGATGCACTGGTATGCTGAAAAACTCTTTTATATATTGATTGGCGTTGTCAAGAGGTAGATGTATGGCGTTTCTAAGGCTTGCAAGTGTGTATGTGTAATAGACCCTTGCGTCTATATTTTCTTTCTTAAGGGCTTCTATGATACGGTCCCTATTTTTGTGCCTTAGTGTATAAAGATGATATACATGCACAGAGTTTTCCCTTTTCTTGGGTTTTATGAGCTCATCGCTTAAATGTTTGTTGTAAAACTCTACATTTTTTATGCGTTTCTCATTTTGAGTTTTTAGCTTTTGAAGTCCTAAAAAACCTAAAGCTGCTTGAAATTCTGTGATTCTTAGGTTTAAAGCAGGTGAGTCTCCAAAGTCTATAAGAGAATTTATAGCTTTTGATATGGCCTTGTCTGAAACAGATATAGCACCACCTTCCCCCATAGGTATATTTTTAGAAGCGTAAAAACTAAAAGCACCTATATGTCCGATGGCACCTGCCATTTTACCATTTAAAGATGCCCCGTGAGCTTGGGCAGCATCTTCTAATACGTAGATATTGTATTTTGAAGCTATCTTCATGATAGAATCCATGTCTGCCATGCCACCATAAAGATGTACTGGTATTATACATATAGGATTGTATTTTTTTATAGCATCTTCTAGTTGGTTTGGGTCCATGGTATAATACTCATCCACGTCCACTACCACTGGAATACCACCTGCCAATATCACGGTATCTATAGTTGCCATGAAACTAAGGGCTGGTACTATGACATGTTTTCCTTCAACGTTTAGAGCTTTTAATGTCACATACAAAGCAGCGGTACCAGAGCATACGGTATAAACTGTCTCTACACCCAAAAAATCTGCAAAAGCTTCGGAAAACCTCTTCGTCCATGGCCCTCTCGTGATATAGCCAGACAAAACTATCTCTGAAAGCACTTTTGCTTCTTCTTCTGTAAATCTTGGCTCAATTATCTTTATCATTCTAATATTTTACATGAAATTACATTTAGGTTTCCATTTTTAAAAATTGTTATATAATATTTGTTAGGAGGTAACTATGAAAGGCGATAGACTAAACATTAAACTACAACTATTTTTAATACTGATGAGTATTTTGGTAGGTGCTGGCTTTGTAAGAGCAGAGCAAGTTTATGTAAAGCCTGGTAACTTTTCTTACTTTGATGCTTATATACCTACTTATATTACAGCAGGGCAAAAAGTTACATTTACTTTGAGGCCGATGGATGCTTATGGAAACTTTATAAAGAATTTTTCTTACTATGATAAGAAGTTTTTAGTGAGAGGCACCGGCGAGTTAGCAATTGACCCAGCTTTGTTTTCTTCAAAAGATTTTAACGATGGATCTATAAGCATTACCATAGAAGATACGAAAGCAGGTTTAGCTACATTATCAATACTGGAAGATTCTTATCCAGTGCTAATAAAAAACGAAGCTACTGGTAGTATGCTCTCTGAGGTAAGTATAAAGGTAGTAAATGGCCCCGTTTCTAAGTTTGCCATAGAATCACCTTCCACAGTTGAAGCCGGTAGGGATTTCATGTTAAAGGTAATAGCCTTAGATGAATATGGAAATGTAGTTAAAAATTACGCTTCCATAGGCGGTGATGTTGTGGTGGAGCTAAAAACGCCAAATGGTACACTCCCATACACTATACATGCTTATAAATTCAAAAATGGTGTGGCTGATATAATGCTTAGATATGATACGCCTTCTAAGATAGCTATAGATGCCTATGAAGTGGGCAACAAAAAAATAGCCAGTCAACAATACTATGTAGACTTATATCCACCAAGACCATCAAGGTTTAAAGTAGAGATTCCAGAGAATGTTATAGCTGCTGGTGAACCTTTTGAAGTCTATGTGACAGCTTACGACCAAGATGGTCAAGTTATAAGAAATTACAACATAGTCGGCAAATCTGTACATCTTGTGGCAAGCGGTACTGGTAAGCTAATACCGGATATAATACCCCCAGAGAATTTTGTAAATGGTGTGGCGAAGGTACAGCTTATATATACCAAATCAGAACCAATTACAATATCTGCTTACGTAGAAGGTATGATGCCCAAAAAGCCTATACCAAAGCCACAAAAAGAGGTTACAAAATTACAACCAGCTCCGTCTCCAAAACCAGAGAAAAAAGAAGTGAAAAAGCAGCCTGAAAATGTATATAGAGAAGTAGCTTCTTTAGAATTCCCAAAAATCTACGGTTCTATAAGAAGGTATGATTATCGTACAAAGTTTGTGGATGGCAGAAGAATAGGTATAATAGACGTATTCTTTACCAAGAGGATAAAACATCCAATAGCAAGAACTGTGAAGCCAGTTTATTTTGGCAAAGAGGTCTTTGGTAAACTCATAGTTCAAAATGGTAAAGATACCGTTGTGATAGTGCTTGTGCCAGAGAAGGCAGACCTTTATGTTACAGATATTGAAAGGCATGCCAATAGCATGGATATAACTATAGAAAGACCAAAGCCTTAAAGGAGTTGTAAGGTATGTTTGATTTTACAGAAGAACAGATTAAAAGATATGCAAGGCATATAATACTGCCTGAAGTGGGCGGTGTAGGCCAAAAGAAGATAAGCCAAGCTAAAATTTTGGTGATAGGAGCCGGTGGGCTAGGCTCACCTGCCATATATTACTTAGCTGCCGCTGGCGTTGGCACTCTTGGTATAGTGGATTTTGATAAAGTAGACTATTCAAACTTGCAAAGACAGATAATACATACAGAAGAGAGAGTAGGTTTGCCAAAGGTAGAATCTGCTGCTATGACAGTAAAAGCCCTAAACAAAGATGTAAACGTCATCACTTATAATACTATGATAAATAAAGATAATGTGATAGATATCATCAAAGATTATGATATCGTATTGGATGGTACCGATAATTTCCCTACAAGGTTTTTGATAAACGATGCTTGTTATTTCTTAGGCAAGAAATTGGTATCTGCTGCGATGCTAAGATTTGAAGGCCAGATAACCGTTTTTAATTATGAGGATAAAGAGCATTCTCCTTGTTATAGATGCCTTTTCCCAGAACCACCACCACCAGGGCTTGTGCCCACTTGCCAAGAGGCTGGTATCCTTGGTTCTATAGGTGGTATCATGGGTGCTATGCAAGCTACCGAAGCTCTTAAACTTGTTATAGGATGTGGAGAACCCCTCATCGGCAAACTTCTTATTATGGATGCTTTGTCTATGGATTTTAGAAAGGTGAATTTACGAAAAGACAAATCCTGTCCTCTGTGTGGTGAGAACGCTCATATAAAGGAACTTATAGAATATGAGCAGACTTGTGATGTTCATTTTTAAGATTTAGGAGGTAAAGATGGAAAAAAAATGGCGCACTGGTATTACGTTACACAAAGGAGAAGATACTTACGTAAGAGGTTATAAACTGCTCGACTTGGTAGGAAATTTAAGTTTTTCACAAGCCATATATCTTATATTAAAAGGTGAATTACCTTCTGAAAAAGAAGCTAAAATGATGGATGCTATATTTGTATCCGTGATAGACCATGGTATAGCTCCGCCTTCTGTAATAGCAGCTAGAGCCGTAGCTTCTGGTGGAAATACGTTGAATGTTGGAGTGGCGGCTGGTGTTGCTACTTTTGGCTCTGCTCATGGTGGGGCTTTGGAAGATGCTATGAAGTTTATGCAAGACAATATAGACAAAGATGTATCACAGTTGGTTAAAGACTATTTAGATAACAAAAAACCTATACCTGGTTTTGGCCATAAGTATTATAAGGAGTTTGACCCAAGGACAAAAAGACTTATGGATATAGCTAAGTTTTTGGGCTTTTATGATAAGTATTGCGCTTTTGCTGAAAAGGTAGAGGAGGAGATATTTAAGCAAAAGGGGAAAAAGCTGGTTTTGAATGTGGATGGTGCGATAGCTGCGATAACATCAGAGATGGGATTTGACTGGAGGCTTGGTAAAGGATTTTTTATAATAGGTAGAGTGCCAGGGCTTGTAGCTCATGTGTACGAGGAACTTACCAAAGAAAAACCTTTCAGTAAAAGGCTAAACGAGGAAGAAGAGACAGAGTACACTGGAACGGAACCAAGAGAGCTTCCCCAAGAGTTTAAAAAAGTTTAATGATTTTAAAAGTAAAGGTAAAGCCAAACTCAAAAAGCGTGGCGGTGGAGAAAGTATCCGATGGAGTTTTGAGGGTAAATCTTAAGTCTCCGCCGATAGATGGTAAAGCCAACGCTGAGTTAATAGGCATTCTTTCTGATTTTCTTGATGTTCCAAAATCAAATATCATCATAAAAGCTGGAAAAGGCTCCAAAGAAAAACTTATAGAAATAAATCTATGATTAAGAAGCTCCTTGTGGCAAATAGAGGTGAGATAGCATTAAGGATTATAAGAACCGCTAAAGAGATGGGTATAAAAACAGTGGCTATTTACTCAGAAGCCGATAAAAACTCTCTTCACGTGGAGATGGCAGACGAAGCCATATGTATAGGTCCCCCTAAGGCGTCTGAGAGCTATCTCAATATACCATCTATAATGGCAGCGGCGGAAGTAGCAAAAGTGGATGCCATACATCCAGGATATGGTTTTTTATCTGAAAACCCTACTTTTGCTGATATAGTGCAAGCAAGCAATATAAAGTTTGTAGGTCCACCACCAGAGGTAATAGAGTTAAGTGGGGATAAGGTAAAAGCGAAGCTTGTAGCCAAAGAATCTGGTGTGCCAGTGGTACCAGGTAGCGATGGAGAGGTATCTTTTTTAGAGGCTAAGGAGATAGCCAATAGTGTAGGATATCCAGTTGTTCTAAAGGCAGCTGCAGGAGGAGGCGGTAGAGGTATAAGGATAGTAAGGGACGATAAAGAGCTTTTGGAGACTATGCAAACGGCTATGTCAGAGGCAAAAAATGCCTTTGGAGATGAGAGAGTTTATATAGAAAAATATCTTATAAACCCAAAACATATTGAAGTGCAGATACTATCAGATGGTGAAAAAGTTATAACATTAGGGGAAAGAGAATGCTCTTTACAAAGAAGGCATCAGAAAATTATAGAAGAAGCCCCATCTGCCTCTATAACAGATAGTGAGAGAGAGATTCTTTACGATTATGCTATAAGGTTTGCAAAGGCTATAAACTATGTGGGTGCTGGCACAGTAGAGTTTTTATATGCTGAGGGTAATTTTTACTTCATAGAGATGAATGCTCGTATACAGGTGGAGCACCCTGTAACAGAGATGACCACGGGTATTGATATAGTAGCTTATCAACTTTTAATAGCAGATGAATACAAACTTGATATAGATTTTATAAGACCAAGAGGTTTTGCTATAGAATGTAGAGTAAATGCTGAAGACCCAATTACTTTTATGCCTTCTGTGGGGATTGTAGAAAAACTTAGATTACCCGGAGGTTTCGGAATAAGGGTAGACACGCATCTTTATCAGGGATATAGTGTGCCCCAGTATTATGATTCCCTTTTGGCTAAGATAATAGCTTATGGTAAAGATAAGGAAGAGGCTATAAGGCGTATGAAAAGAGCTATAGAAGAAACAAAGATAGAAGGTGCATCCTTGAAATCAAACTTAGACCTTCACAAAAAACTTTTGGATACCACAGAGTTTAAGAAAAATGAGCATCATGTAAGATTTATAGAAAACATGATATAATGTTTTAAATGAAGTTTAAAAAACCTTTGTTTTTTGCTTTTGGTTTAATCATATTAAGTAGTTGTGCTTCAACACCACATCATTTGAAGTATCTACCTTATTCAGTACCTCCTTCAACTCCACATTATGCTTCACAAGGTAGTCTTTATGTATCCAGTAGTCCCATGGCAAACCTCTATAGCGACCAAAGAGCTTTTGCGGTAGGGGATTTAGTACATATTTTGGTTTCAGAAAGTGTAAATGCAGTGGAAAGTATATCAAATCAAACCCAAAAATCCAGCACCTTTAACAACGCCGTATCGTCTTTTTTTGGGCTTCCTGCAAGTACGCTGAGGAACTTAGGGGTTGGGGCTACCTCCAACGCTCAGCAAAAAGCCCAAGGTACCGAATCCCAAAGTGGAGTTTTTACCACCACTATAACGGCTTATGTTAAAAGAGTATATCCAAATGGTAACCTTCTCATAGAAGGTCATAAAATTATATATCTAAACAACGTAGAGAGGGTGATAACCTTAAGAGGTATTGTAAGGCCTCAGGATATAGACAGCACGGATACGGTACCAAGTCAAGATATAGCAAATTTAGAGATTTTATATCAAGGACATGGTTATCTTGTGAATGGTTCTCAGCCAGGATGGTTAGCTAGGTTCTTAGCAAAGATCCTACCCTTTTAAAATAAAATCATTGACTTTTTTCATAATAAGGGATAATATAATCAAAGGAGATTTTTTATGGGAATTTCTGAGATAGTAGGCATTATAACACTTGTGGGCATAGTGGTGTATTTTATCTGGATGTTTGTTTATAATCCGGGGGATGAGCCAGAAAAAACATTGGATTATGAGGAGGAAGAAAACGAAATTTAAAATCCTATGATAAAATAAATCTGAATGGGAGATTATAGGGGCTTAACAGAAGAACAGGCTAAAGAGCATACAAAAAAGTATGGCCTTAATGAGATAACTGAGAAAAAAGAAGCTCCTTGGCTTTTCTTCTTGAGAAAATTTTGGGGACCTATACCTTGGCTTTTGGAATTTACCGGTATATTGACTTTTTTACTAAAGAAATATCCAGATGCTATTGCCATCTTTGTACTACTTTTATTCAATGGAGTCGTATCTTTTTGGCATGAACTTAGCGCTCAAAATGCTTTGGAGCTTTTGAAAAAACATTTAAACATAAAGGCTAAAGTCTTGAGGGATGGTGCTTGGAAAGAAATAGATGCAAAGTACGTTACTATAGATGACATAGTCCTTTTGCAGAGTGGTTTTGCTGTACCTGCTGATGCTGAAATATTAGAAGGTGCCATATCTGTAGACCAATCAAGTATAACTGGAGAATCTTTACCTAAAAGCCTAAAAACAAAAGACATCGCTTACATGGGTTCTTTTGTGGTACGAGGAGAGGCTATAGGTAAAGTTATAAACATAGGAGAGCATACATTTTTTGGAAAATCTGCAAAGCTGGTTCAAGAGGCTAAAACGAAAACTCAACTTGAAATAGTGGTTTTTGAGCTTGTAAAATACCTTTTCTTATTTGGAGTCTTTCTCATAATAATACTTCTTTGGCTTTCAATAGAAAAGGGGTTTGATTTGGGAAATGTTTTACCTATATTGGTGGTGATGCTTTTGCCCATCATTCCAGCTGCTTTGCCCACCGCTTTTACGTTATCTACAGCCCTTGGTGCAAAAGAGCTTGCTAAAAACGGTGTTCTTACCACAAAGCTATCAGCTATAGAATCTGCTGCTTCCATGGATATACTTTGCACGGACAAAACAGGTACTATCACGAAAAACAAGATTACGGTGGATAAGATAGTACCCATAGGCAATTACACAGATAAGGATGTAATGTGCTATAGCGCTTTAGCCTCGGACCCAAAGCAAAAAGACCCTATAGAGGAGGCGATATTTAGCTATTTAAAAGAGGATTGTTACAAAGTGGATAAAGAAGATTTTGAAGCTTTTGACCCATCAAAGAAATATTCAATGGTAAAGATAAAAAAAGACACCGAAGAAATATTTGTTTTTAAAGGCTCACCCAAGGTGGCTCCTATAGAAAATGAAGAACAAGAAAAGCTCTATAAAGATATGGCAAGCATGGGACTTAGAGTATTGGCGGTATGGATAGAGAAAAACGCCAAAAAAGAGCTCGTTGGTTTTATAGGCTTTTCAGACCCACCTAGAGAAGACTCTAAAGAGCTCATAGAAAAGATTAAAAACCTTGGTGTTAGTGTAAAGATGATTACTGGAGATACTAAAGAAACTGCCAGTCATATGGCTTCTTTGGTGGGAATAGGAGGAGATGTGTGTGAGTCAAAAGATATAAAAGAGTCTTGTGGGGTGTTTGCGGGGGTTTTGCCAGAGGATAAGTTTAAAATCGTGAAAACCTACCAAAAGATGAACCACATAGTAGGGATGACTGGGGATGGTATAAACGATGCACCAGCCTTAAAGCAGGCGGATTTTGGTATTGCGGTATCAAACGCTACCGATGTGGCAAAGGCTGCTGCTTCTGTGGTATTAACGGACGAAGGTCTTGTAAATATCGTATCTGCTATAGTGGTATCAAGGAAGATATATCAAAGACTATTAACCTACGTATTTGTAAAGGCTATAAGGGTTTTTGCAATCGTGCTTACCATATTCTCATTTTTTATCATTGATAGAGATTTTATGCTTACTACGAAGATGATAATAGCCATGTTTTTCTACAACGATTTTCTAACGCTTTCTTTAGCCACCGATAACGTTGGATACTCTCAAAAACCAGACAAATGGGATATAAAGAAAATATCTGTAGCATCTTTGATATTTGGTATTTTCAGTGTTTTGTGGATTGTGGGTGGCATATATATATTTGGGCATACGTTGTTTCATCTTGATATTAAAAGCCAAAAAACGTTGACATTTCTTGCTTTGGTGCTTACCATACCTGTTAGCATATTCTCGGTAAGAGAGCGTGGATTTGGTGTAGGCTCTAAACCTTCCTTGGCGATTTCGCTCTCTATGCTTTTTGCAATAGTAGGTTCAA
This sequence comes from uncultured Aquificaceae bacterium, assembly GCA_964614295.1. GTDB lineage: Bacteria > Aquificota > Aquificia > Aquificales > Aquificaceae > Hydrogenobaculum. Next base: position 12,754 of record CAZTLC010000008.1, read on the forward strand.
ACTTTATGGTCTATTACGGATTTTTGATGAAAAGTTTACCTTTAGAAGCGATACTTACCGTAGACCTTTATATATTCTTTATGTTTTTACCTTTTAATATTATTAAAATGTTTATTTTTAAAAGCCTTAAAATGGTATAATAATATTATGAGTATAAGCAAGGAAGAGGTACTAAAAATTGCAAAATTATCTCGGTTGGAGTTAAAAGAAGAGGAGATAGAGTTTTTTGCTTCTCAAATGAAGAGTATAATAGATTTTGTCAACAAACTAAGCGAGGTAAGCGAGACTCTATCAGAAGAGCAGTACAATACTTCTACACCTTTAAGAGAAGATGAGCCAAAACCATCTTTGGGTGTGGAGAAAGTGCTTTTAAATGCCCCTTCAAAGCGTTTAAATATGTTTGAAGTGCCAAAAATAGTAGATGCAAGCTAATAAATAAAGAGGTAATTATGGACCAAGAAAAGAAGAAAGCTCTGGATGCAACCCTTACTCAAGTAGAAAAGAAGTACGGCAAGGGCGCTGTAATGCCCATGAAAGCTGCCTACGAAAAGCAAACTATAAATGTCATACCTACCGGCATCTTATCTGTGGATAGGGCTACGGGTGTAGGAGGACTTCCAAGGGGTAAGATAATAGAAGTCTTTGGGCCAGAGTCTGCAGGTAAGACTACGCTGGCTTTATACGCTATAGCAGAAGCTCAAAAAGAAGGTGGTATAGCGCTTTTTATAGATGCAGAACATGCTTTAGACCCAAAGTATGCCATGAAGCTCGGTGTAAACTTAGATGCCATGTACATATCACAACCAGACTATGGAGAACAAGCCCTTGAGATAGCAGATACTTTTATAAACTCCAACGCAGTGGATATTATAGTGGTGGACTCTGTAGCAGCGTTGGTGCCAAAAGATGAGCTTGAAGGAGAGATGGGCGATGCTCAAGTGGGTAAACAAGCAAGACTCATGTCTCAGGCTTTAAGAAAACTAAAAGGAGCCACCAACAAATCAAATACGACCCTCATCTTTATAAATCAGATAAGGGAAAAGATAGGTCAGATGTATGGAAACCCAGAAACTACACCCGGTGGAAGAGCCTTGAAGTTTTTTGCAGATATGCGCCTTGAAGTGAGAAAAACAAGCGATATCAAAAGCGGAGATAACAAGATAGGCTATAGTGCAAGGATAAGAGTTGTAAAAAATAAAGTAGCACCACCTTTCCAAGAAGGTGAATATGAAGTTTACTTTGGTGAAGGGGTCTGTAAGATATGTGACCTTATAAATGTGGCCATAGATATGGGTATAATACAAAAAAGCGGTAGTTGGTACAGCTATCAAGATACCAAGATAGGCCAAGGCAAAGAACAGGTGAAAACCTTCCTAAACGACAACAAAGAATTAGCAAAAGAGATTGAAAAGAAAGTAAGAGAGGCTATATATAGTTCAAGCAACCCACAAACCCAAGAAACCAAAAAAGACCAAAAACCCCAAGCCAAGAAAGAAGAAACTTAAACATGTTTTTAATGGACACTTATCCAAGAAAAGATATAGCTTTTGTAAGGGGTGAGAACGCCTGTTTGTTTGATAAAAATGGTAAAAGATATATAGATTTTTTATCGGGAATAGCTGTTAATACGCTTGGATACTCACATCAAAAGCTAAAAAACGCTTTAAAAGACCAAATAGATTTTATCCTGCACACTTCAAACCTTTATGAAAATCCTTGGCAAGAGGAAGTAGCTTCAAAGCTCGTTAGATTTTTTAACGATTCTGGTAAGGTATTTTTTTGCAACAGTGGCACCGAAGCTAACGAAGCTGCTATAAAACTAACAAGGAAGTATTTCAAAGACAAAGGTCAAGATAGATACCGTATTATCAGTTTTAAAGGTGGATTTCACGGAAGAACGATGGGTTCTTTATCTGCCACTCCAAGACCAAACTTGCATCAGGGTTTTGAACCAATGCTTGATGGTTTTGATTATGCGGAATTTAACGATATAGATTCTGTTAAAAGCCTAATAAACGATAAAACAGCAGGTATAATGATAGAGGCTATTCAAGGAGAGGGGGGTATAAACGAAGCGAATTTAGATTTTTTAAAAGCCCTTGAAAATCTATGCAGAGAAAACGGTCTTCTTCTCATACTTGATGAAGTGCAGGCTGGAATGGGTAGAACTGGCAAATTTTTTGCTTATCAATATGCTGACATAAGACCCCATATCGTTACGATGGCAAAAGGGCTTGGCTCTGGTGTTCCCATAGGAGCTGTTATTGCAAAAGAAGAGGTAGCAAGCTCTTTTGGAGTAGGTTCTCATGGAGCCACCTTTGGGGGAAATGCTTTGTCTTGCATAGCAGCCTCTATTACGTTGGATGAAATGCCTAATCTTATGAAAGAGATACCTTCTAAAGAGGCTATCTTTAGAAAAACTCTTGAAGGTTTTGGGCTTTTAAAAGGAAAAGGTTTGATGCTTGGGCTTGATATTGGAAAAGATTGTAAAGAAATATCAAATGAGCTTCACAAAAGAGGGCTTGTAATAAACTGCACCGCTGGAAGCGTTTTAAGGATGCTTCCTCCTCTTGTGATAACAAAAGAAGAGATTGAAGAAGGGCTAAATATACTCACATCCACTTTGAAGGAGTTTTTATAACCCCCATATCGTATAAGCTATTCCAAAGAGCAAAAGCATAGAAAATATCTTTATTGCTCTATCTTTTATGAGCACTATAGCACCAAAGAGCAATATATCAAACAATATCCCTTCATAAAGGGGTATTTTGAAAAACATGGGCGCTAAATTTATCTTGTAAACAAAATCCCCAAAGTAGTATGCCAATTTGTTTAAAGGTATATAAAGGATAGGTATAGAAAATACTGTCAATATGTTTAAAAGCCCCAAAACAAGGTATATTTCTACCACCATCAAAAGGAATGGCACCACAAAAGCGGCTAAAAACGATATAGGACCAAGTTTTGAGACTATGAACATGGAACTAAGTATAGCTACAAAAGAAAGCTCAGATGATAATAAAATTTTACCAAAAGCTGTTTTTGGAATATCTATAGTGCTAAGATATACCAAGATATAAAAAGTAATTACCATTGAGAGCCAGAAACCTACGCTTTTGTAAAAGCTAGGATTAAAACAAAGGCTCATAATACCAGATAAGAAAAACCTCTTTATAGGATTTATATATCTGTATAGGGCTTTTAATAAAACACCCACTATGAGATAACTAACAGCTCTTACTATAGGGGCTCCATGTTCCATGAAGATACCTACGTAGAGTAAGAGCAGTAAAAGGGCAAATATCTCTTTATATTCACCGAAAAACATGTTTGATAGGCTTCTAAAAATCATATCTATATGGATACCAGACATAATGAGTAAAAATATCAAAGAGTTTACAGAAAAGCTCGTTAAAAGGTCTTCAGGTAGTGCCTTTGAGCCTTCTCCAAACAACAGGGCAAGGCCTATATCCTTTGACCAATCGTTTTCTGTGGTGTTTTTGAATCTGTTTTTAAGAATATCTTTGAGCTCTGTTTTTGGGCTTTTATTAATATCTTTAGATATTTCAAGAAAATCTTTGGAGGTTTTTACAACACCCTTTTCCACTTTTATATAACCTCTTATGTAGCTATCTTTTGGCAGTTTTAAACGTAGCTTTATCAGTTCACCCCTTAAAGAGCTTGGGCTTATTATCTTTACTTCATCACTTTTTAAAACCTTCCCTTCTATCTTGTAAAAACCGTCTTTTACGTGAGTTTTATGGATTTTATCGTTATGAAAAGCAAAAAACAAAACCAATAAAACAAATAAAATAGTATATAAGATGTTAGGCCATAGATAGCTTTTCATTTACAACTTCATCTATGATTTCACAAAGAGTATGACCTAAGGTAATATGGCATTCTTGTATTCTTGCAGTATCGTAAGAGGGCACGATAAAGCTATAGTGGGCTATATCCACCACCTTTCCCCCTTGTTTGCCACTGAAAGCTATGGTGGTAGCTCCCATATCGTGGGCTTTCATGAGCCCTTTTATAACATTTGGAGAATTACCAGAAGTAGAGATACCAACTGCCACATCCCCTGGCATACAAAGGGCTTCTATCTGCCTTTCAAATATGACGTCAAACCCATAGTCGTTTCCTACGGCTGTAAGTATGGAGGTATCTGTGGTGAGGGCTATGGAGGGAAGCCCTTTCCTTTCTTTTTTGTATCTTCCTACAATCTCAGCGGCCAAATGCTGGGCATCCGCAGCAGACCCTCCATTCCCAAAAAACATTATCTTGCTTCCATCTATAAGAGCCTGAGCCATTATAAGCCCCACCTCCACTATCCTATCTTTATACATTTCCAAAAAAGCTTTTTTGGTTTCTATGCTATTTATGAAAGA
>CAZTLC010000009.1:0-10749 GCA_964614295.1 uncultured Aquificaceae bacterium
ACAATACTAAATTTAAAAGCATTTTTGATTTTATCCCATACAGTAGATTCTTTGGGTTTCAGTAAAAATTTATCTATGTAATCATCAAGATACAAAAATTTATCGCTAAGTTTTCTTAAAGAATAAGAAGATGTTTTTTTAAATGTAGCATTCTCTACCCTTTTCCCCAAAGATTGTACCACTTCCACAGTATATGAAAAATCACTATCACCACTCACCAGCACACAAGTATCGTAAGCGTTTTGGTAAGCTAAGGAAAGCATGTCTGTGGCTAGCATTATATCTACTTCTTTTTCTAAAAAAGTGCCGTCTGGCAATTTTCTAAGCCTTGCAAGTTTTACCTTTATTCCCATAAAAGATATATCTTCTAAAAATTTCTTTTGCCTTGAAAAGCTATCTTTGGTTTGTTTGTCTATATCTCTATCGCTTGGAAGGGCTGAGTAAAAATACGCTCTTACGAGATATCTATCTCCTGTTAAAAATTCTACAAGCTTTAGATAATCAACTCTAAATGTTTCATTCTTTAGCCCATGAAATACATTAGACCCATCTATGAAAATTACTACCTTTTCTTTTTCCATTATTTATGATAAAAGTTTTTGGGCTTTTGAAAGTAAAGTATTTAAGAACTCTTTTGACGTGGCTTCTCCATATACTCTTATAAGAGGCTCTGTGCCAGAAGCTCTTAATAAAATCCAAGAATCATCTTCAAAGATGAGTTTTAATCCGTCTTTTGTGTTTACACTCTTTACCTTTATATCCTCCAACTTATCAGGGGGATTTTTTATAAGGGTTTTGAGTCTTTCTTTGATATGCTCTTCTACTTTTAAATCTATTCTATGATAGTAAGCTTCTCCGTATTTGTTAAATATATCTTTTATTATCTCTGACAAAGATTTATCTTCCAATAGCATCATCTCTATTATGAAAAGCCCCGATAAAAATCCGTCTCTTTCTGGCAAGAAAAATGGAAATCCATACCCTCCAGATTCTTCCCCGCCAAATATCACATTTTTTTTAAGGACTATTTCGTTTATATATTTAAAACCTACGGGAGTTTCTTCTAGTTCTATATTAAAATCTTTGCATATTCTATCTACCAAAAAGCTTGTGGATATAGTTTTTACCACTGCTCCGTTTTTAATACCTTTGTTTTTTATAATATGAAGCATCAAAAGTACATATACTAGTTGTGAGTTTACAAACTCTCCCTTTTCATCCACCAGGGCTATCCTATCCCCGTCTCCGTCGTTTGCTATACCAATGTGCGCCATTAGGGTTTTTACCTTTTCTTTTAGTAAGCTAAGATTTTTTTCAACAGGTTCTGGCGCTCCTTCTCCAAAAAGCGCATCTTTGTGATGCCTTATGAAGGATGTGTTTATCTTCTTATCTTTAAAAGCCTCAAGATAATATTTAAAAGAAGGTCCATACATAGAATCGTGTACTATATCTAATTCTTTTTCAAGAAGTATAGACTTATCTATGTTTGAGAGCGTTTTCTCTATATATTGAGATATGATATCTACTCTTTTGATATCGTGTTCTTTAAAAGAGGTATCATCTATGTTTTCAATTTCTTTCTCTACTTCTTGTATGAACTCTGGGGTTGCTGCACCACCAAAGGATTCTTTTATCTTATAACCGTTGTAATAATATGGATTGTGAGAAGCTGTTATCATCACCCCTTGCTTATAGCCCATGTATTTAACGGCGAAGGATATGTTTGGTGTGCTGACAGCTTCTTTTGTTACATCCGCTTCTATGCCCTCTGTTTTCATGGTATTTGCCACTAAAAGGGCAAACTTTTCACCTAAAAATCTATGGTCATATCCTACTATTATTTTATTTAGGTTGCGCTTTTTTAAAGCTTTTGCGTGGGCTTTCGCCACTTTAACTATATTGTCTTGGCTAAACTCAAAGCCTATTACGGCTCTCCAACCATCTGTGCCAAACTTTATCATGCTTTGTTACCCCCTTGTTCTAATCTCTTCTTGCGCTCTTGTAATCTATCCTTTAACGTCCTAAACTTCGGTTTTTTATCTTGAAACTCTTTTGCTATATTTTCTAAAGCTTCACTCATGGCAATGCTTTTGTTCAATGTATCTATTTCTAAGTTAAACATGTTTTGCTCTTGCTGTTCTAACTCCTCTTTTGATATCTGGGTGTTCATTATAGACTGTATGGCTGATATTTTGAAGTTTAGCATAAGCTCTTCAAAGAGCCTAAAAGCCTCCTTTTTAAACTCCACCAACGGGTCTCTCTGGGCGTAACTTCTTAAGTATATACCCTCTCTTAACTTATCTATAGTGTGAAGCTGTTCTCTCCAAAGGTTGTCTATGATGTTTAGGGTAAATACTCTCTCTATCTCTCTCATCGCTTCTTCGCCAAGCTCTTGTTCTTTTTGAGCATATTTTTCAAGTACAAGTTTTAATATCTCTTCTTCTAACTCTTCTCTATCTTTTGCTTCAAAGGTCTTTGGAAGGTCTAAATTTATCCACTCTTTGAAAAATGTCCTAAGAGGTTCTAATTCCCACAATTCTGGTTCATCTTCTGTTAAAAGCGTAAAAACTTGATAATGTATGATATCTTTTATAAAATCTTTTATCTCTTCTTTTATATCATCTTGGAAAAGTATAGAACGTCTTATATCATATACCACAGAGCGTTGTATGTTTATCACTTCATCGTATTCTAAAAGTCTTTTGCGGGATTGGAAGTTTTGAAGTTCTACCCTCTCTTGGGCTCCTTCTAAGGATTTTGATACCAAAGAACTCTCTATGGGCTCTCCTTCGGGTATTTTCATAAACTCCATCAGCTTTTTAACCCTATCCCCACCAAATATCCTAAGAAGATCATCCTCTAAGGACAATATAAACCTTGATTCTCCTGGATCTCCTTGTCTTCCAGCCCTACCTCTTAACTGATTGTCAACCCTTCTGGATTCATGTCTTTCGGTACCTATTACCAAAAGTCCACCTGCTTTTATGACCTCTTCTTTTTCTTTTTTAGTTATCTTGGTGGCCTCTTCGTAAGCTTCTTTCCATTGCTCTTCTGTGGCCTCATTTTCATCTATGCCTCTTTCTTTTAATATTTCCCTTGCTAAAAATTCTGGATTACCGCCAAGCAATATGTCTGTACCTCTACCAGCCATGTTAGTGGCTATGGTAACAGCCCCTTTTCTACCAGCTTGAGCTATAATCCATGCTTCTTTTTCGTGTTGTTTTGCATTTAGTATGTTATGTTTTATACCTTTTTTATCCAAAAGCTTAGAAAGTGTTTCAGAGTCTTCTATTGAGACTGTACCTACCAATATCGGCCTTCCTTTGGCGTGGTTTTCTTCTATTATTTTTGCTATGTATTCCCACTTTTCTTTTTTGGTTTTGAAAATAGCATCTGGCAAGTCTTTTCTTATGTTTGGTTTGTTGGTGGGTATGACCACTACATCAAGATGATATATTTCTTTGAATTCTAAGGCTTCTGTTTCTGCAGTGCCTGTCATACCAGAAAGCTTTTTGTATAGTTTAAAGTAGTTTTGAAAAGCTGTGGTGGCAAGAGTTTGATTTTCTTCTTGGATTTCTACGCCTTCTTTTGCTTCTATAGCCTGATGAAGACCTTCGCTCCATCTTCTTCCAGGTAAAGCCCTACCTGTAAACTCATCCACTATTAGTATTTCTCCATCTTTTACCATGTAATGTACATCTTTTTTGTAAAGATGATGAGCTAAAAGGGCTTTATTTATAGCATGAACCAAATCAATATATCTAATGTCATATAAATTTTGTATGCCAAAGTATTTTTCAGCTTTTTCTATACCCTCTTCGGTAAGCATAGCTGTTCTATTTTTTTCATCTATCGTAAAATCCTTTTCTATCTCTAAAGTTTTTACAAATTCATTAGCTTGTAAAACTACTCTGTTATCTAAATTAGAAGGTCCTGCTATGATAAGAGGGGTTCTTGCCTCATCTATCAATATACTATCTATCTCGTCCACTATGGCATATCCATGACCTTTTACCTGCACTATCTGCTCTTTTGATACTGCCAAATTGTCTCTAAGATAATCAAATCCAAACTCGTTGTTGGTACCGTAAGTTATATGCGCCTCGTAGGCTTTTTTTCTTTCTACTGGTATTGCTTTTGTAAAGTAAGAGGTTTTAGCGTGCACATCTATTTTAGAATAATCAATGGCATCACCCACCATGCCCTTCGGCCATACTCTTATGTCTTTTTCTATAGCTTCCATGGTTTTTTCTGGGTCTTGCCAGTCTATAAGATAACTCATACTATCTGAGTTTATGACTCCCACTTCAAGTCCAAGAAATCTATATATAGGCCCTATCCAAGTAGCATCTCTTTTTGCAAGATAATCATTAACGGTTACCACATGCACACCTATATCTGTAAGACCGGTGAAAAAAGCTGGTGCTGCAGCTACAAGGGTTTTACCTTCACCGGTTTTCATCTCGGCGATTTTGCCCTGATACAGTACTATACCACCTATTAGTTGTACGTCAAACTGCCTTAATCCCATTGTCCGCTTTGAAGCTTCTCTTACTATAGCAAAGGCTTCTATCAGCTCATCTACGATTTCTCCTTGTACAACAGCCTCTTTCAGGTGTTCGTTCTGGTTTATCTTAAAATAAAGTTCTTGGGCTTTTAAAATGATATCTTTGTTTGATAACTTATCCAACGACTCTTCTAAAGCGTTTATCTTTTCTACCCACTTTTTTATCTTTTTTATCTCTCTATCATTTTTCGTACCAAGGATTTTTTTTAAGATGTATTCTATCATAGATAGCCCGCCTCTACTCCTATACAAGCTTCATATACAAAATGAATCTTGTCTTTGTACTTTTCAATGACTTCATAGTTTTCAGCTCCTGGTTGAAGCCATACGGTTTTTGCCCCAAGTTTTATAGCCTCTTGAACGATAGGCTCCACATGGGCTGGATTTCTAAATACATTTACTATATCTATAGGTTCTGGTATCTCTTCCAAAGAACCATATACTTTTAAACCCATTATCTCTTTGCCTGCCAATTTAGGGTTTATAGGATATATCTTGTGAAGACCTTTGCTTAATACCCTTTCTGTTACATAGTAAGAGGGCCTTTCTTTATTATCTGAAAAACCCACCACCGCTATTACTTTCGCATTTTTAAGGGATTCAAAAGAATCATCTTTGTGCTGTGTTTCCATACGCTCACTCCTTTTAAAAACTTAAAAACTTCAAAATTTAATATTATTATACCTCAATATTTGTAAATGCCTATAATCTTGTTTTCTATTGGTGTGTAGTAAATCTTTAAAAAAGAAGCTTGTCTTAAGCTTCCCATCTTTGTGCTTGATACAACTTTGATAATCATAGTTTTTGACGTGGTAGAAGCAAGATTTTGTAGTTTATAGATGTCATCCAAAGAAAGGCCTCTCACGTTTACAAGTTCTTGGATATTTTTTACGATATGGTTTTCTCTATACTCTATTATAGAGTTTGCTATAGAGTTTGTTATATCTTTGTTTAGGGCTTTTAGTATAGGTATTGATGTTGTGTTTATATTTATATTTTGGTTTTTAGTGTCTAAAGAATACCATATACCCTTTTTATATTCTTTTTTGTGGCAATTGTTTTTGTATAAGAAGCTCTCATAGGGTGTGGCATAGATGAGTTCTTGCTTTGAGTTCATATCCTCAAAGGTGGGCATATAGTTTAGATTTTCTATATTTATACCACCCTCTTTATGTCCTGTTATCCAATAATATACATAATATGGAAAATCCCTTGGCATACAAAACTCCTCTGATAATCTTTTAAAAACGTTAAAATACTTTTGGTCTTTTATAAGGTTTATATTTAGTTTATCATCATCTTTTATAAGGATTTTTACCTTTATACCTTCAATGTTTAGAGTTTTTTCATAGTATGGGTTGTATGGATTTTCTTGATATAGTTTTTGGGCTTTTTGAATGAGCATGGGTATCAAAGAATCGTTTGTTGTATCAAGACTTTGTTTTAAATAAAGCTTTAGAGTATAGTTGTAATATGCTCTTGCTTCTTTAAAAGCCTCTAAACTATAAAATATAGCCCCCAAAGAAAAAAACAATGCTAATAAAACTATCATTGAATATTTATGCTTGGATTTAAGATAGTCCCACCAAAAACTATATGCATCACCTTAAAGGGCGTATTTACAAGACCTGTCCCAGATATTTTTGAGTTTGGAAGGGTGTTTTGGTCTATACTTACAATACCATCTCCTTTTACATCCACAGATGTGTTTAGTATGACTATCTTTCCTCTAAATTGAAAGTTTGTTTTTCTAAAATAAATTTTTAGGCTTTTAATAAGATAACCTTTTATAGTTAGCATACTAAAATCCATAAAACCATTTACAGAGGATGAGGTAAGCTTGAGCTTTGAGTTTATCTCGCCTCCTTTTTCATCGTCAACGTTTATACAAGAAGTAGGGAATCTTTTGGAAGTGATTTTTATATGCTTTAAAAGTATATTTTCTCTTATATCGGTATAACCATTACCACAAGTAAAGGATGCGTTTAGTATAAAAGGTGGATAAAAACCTACTCTTAGATAGGGAAGATAGGCTATATATCTATATTTATTGTTATCTTTATGAAATACTTTTGCATCTTTTAAATCTATAGAGGTTAGATACTCCTTTGCTTTTTTATAGTATATGTAGTATCCATTTTTTGCTAAGATATACCTTGCTATAAGAAGCTTCTCCCCAAAGCTTATAATTGCTATAGATATGAAAAGCAAAAAACCTAAGAAATATAGTATGTATGTAGGCCTAAGGCTCATATTATATTTAATAGAACATCTTGTATGGAGTGCCATTCTTCTTCTGTAAGTTGGGCATATACCCTCTCGCTATCTTCATATATTTCTGTGGTAACTCCTGATACATAATCAATAAAGTTTTTAGCTTTTTGTCTACTTATGCTTATGGTGTATATTTTGTTGCCCCATTCTCCATATTCATTTTTCTCTAAGGATATATCAATCCAAATATCGTTAAAATCATAAGATAGCATAAATCCAGAGGGTTCTGAAAGCTCCAACTCTTTTGTTATCTCTTTAATAGCTTTTGCTATGATATCTTTGTTCACGTCTTTGCTTTACTCCTTTCAATATACATGAGTATCAACGTTAAAACCATAGCTATAGTAAGCGTAAAAGACCCAAACTTTAAGACAGATTGGACTGCATAAGCTTGGGATATAAGAGTTTGAAGCCCTATAAGTAGTGCTTTTGCCTTTAAAAGACTCGTATTCAAAATCCATTTTAGATTTTCCAATCTATAATAAACATAATTTACATTTGCATAGTTCATATTATTAATATTATCATATACATAAGCACTATTTTTTGTAAATGTGTTTGTGGCGATGGAAGTTCCAGCAGCTGCTCCTATAAGCCTTGCATAATTGTATAGGGCAGAACCAAGAGGGACAAGGTCATATCTTAGATTTCTTAAGGCTAAAGCTGTAAGTGGTGCGAAGAAAAGTCCCATACCCACTCCTACAAAAAACATGTAGTATGATATACTGTGCTTTGGTGTGAAGAAATCCACATGCGATAAGAAAAAGTGTATATCTATAAATATAATACTTTGACAGGCCAATAGTAGGATTTTAGGGTCTAATCTGTCGCTTAGCTTGCCACCTATGGGAGAAAAAAGCACTATACCTATAGCAAATGGGAATATATATAGTCCAGTATCAAAACTTCCAAGTCCTATTATCCTTTCAAAGTAGATGGGCATTATATAAAGTATTTGAAAGAAAGTAAGACCATACACCAACACAAACGTTATAACAGCATAATCAAATTCTTTGTATTTAAATATATCAAAACCGATAAGTGGATGTTTTGATACCAAGTCAGATATTAGAAACGCCAAAAAGCAAAGTATAGCTATGCTCAAAAACACTATTGTTTTTATAGAGTTAAACCATTCCCACTTTTCCCCTCTTGATAAAAGTATTATGAGGCTTGTAGAAGCTACTGCTAAAAGCCCAAAACTTATATAATTAAAGGGTTTTTCATGCTTTTGAGGACTATGAAAATCTGGAAGCAGTATTAAAGATGCAAAAAATATCGGTATTATAAAAGGGAGATTCATATAAAAAACCCATCGCCAAGACATATATTCTACTAGATATCCGCCCACTGTAGGCCCAAGACCTGGTGCAAAGGCAACCCCCATGGCATACATACCCATCGCCATACCACGCTGTTCTGGTGGGAATATGCGAAAGATGATAGCTTGAGCAGAAGGTATCAAAAATCCTTCCCCTATCCCTTGGATAGACCTTGCTATTATCATAGTACCTATATTGTCCACCATTCCAGATAGCGCACTGCCCAATGCAAAGAATACGATGCCGGCGAGGTATACCTTTTTAAGTCCGTAAAGGTTCGTAAAGTGATTGAATACCAATATCGTAATAGCTGTGGCTACAAGATAGCTTATTGATACCCACTGGATACCATATATATCTGTAGAAAGGGGGGCTATCATCTTTGGCATCGCAACGTTTACGCTTGTAATACCAAGGACTGCCACAAAAGTACCGCTTAAAACTATAAATGTATATAACCACTTCATAAATTCTCCTCTAGATAATCCTTTAACTTAAAAAGAGCTTGAGATTTTATCTGAGAGACTCTTGATAAGGATATACCAAGGATTTCAGCCACTTCCTTTATACCAAGTTCTTCATAAAATAAAAGCTGCAAAACTAACTTCTCTCTATCCTCAAGCTTTTCTATAGCTTCTTTAAGCCTATATTCTAAATCTAATTTTAGAACATTTTCTTCTGGGGTTTCAATGTCTGAGCTTACAAAATTATCGTAGGATTTTTCAGTTTCTTCTGTGATTTTATAAACTATATCCTCTAAGCTTTGAAGATATGAAAAAGATATCTTGTATAAGCTGTTTTGGTATTCTTCTAAAGTTTCACCTAAGATATTGCTTATCTCTTCATCTGTGGGTTCTCGTTGATATTCGTTTTGGAAGTTTCTTATTATATCTTTTATCTTGTGTTCTTTGTCTCTTATATTTCTACTGCCAAAATCCAAACTTCTTAGATAATCGTATATGGCTCCTTTTATCCTTATCTTTATATAAGATTCTGGATTTTTAGAAGCATCAAGGTGGTCTATTGCATATATTAAACCTATTATACCGTTGCTTACCAAATCGTTGTAATCTACGTTTGGGGGAAGGTTTCTTATAATCTTACTACATATTTTTTTTACAAGTGGTATATATTGTAATATTTTTTGCTCCCTTTCTTCCTTCTCTTGTAAGTTCTCAATCATCTAAACTCCTGTTTGAAAATATTTTGTAGGTAAGTATATGTTTGTATGCATGATAATATTATATGACTTGAAATTCATTTTTTCAATGCTTTTAAAATAAAGAAACTTATGAATATATATCTTCAAAGAAGTTTGGATAAGAGATGGCTACACAGTCTTTGTCGTCTAGCACTGGCTCCGTACCAAGCACCATCCCCAAAATACTCATACTCATAGCTATCCTATGGTCTTTGAAGGATTTTATCTCTTTTAGTTTTAGCTTGCAAGGTCCTTTTATGCTAAAACCATCTTCAAACTCCTCTACAATAGCCCCTGCATTTTTGAGATTAACATAGATAGCCCTTATACGGTCACTTTCTTTTTTCCTTAACTCCTTCGCTCCCTTTACCAAACTAATACCTTCTGCAAAACACATAAGTACAGAGAGTATAGGTATTTCATCTATCAAAGATGGTACATCTTTTTCATCTATAGTTATTGAGCGTAAATTTGGTGAATATTTCACTTCTATATCTGCAACATCCTCACCGTTTTGATGTCTTTTGTTTATATAGTTTATACTTGCTCCCATTTCTTTGGCTTTTCTAAAAAAACCATCTCTGGTGGGATTTATCAGTACATCTTTTAAAAGTACGTGGCTATCCTTTGTGAGTATTGCAAGGGTAGCTATGAAAGCTGCAGAGGATGGGTCTGCTGGAACATCTATATTTATAGGATTTAACACACCTCCAGCCTTTATCTTTACAATATACTTATCGTTTGAAATGATGTTTATGTTTGCTCCCATGCTAGAGAGCATTCTTTCGGTGTGGTCTCTTGATATGTATGGTTCTATAATTTCTGTGATAGAGCCTTCTTTTGCTAAAAATCCTGCTAAAAGCAAGCTAGACTTTACTTGGGCAGAGGCTTCATTGTTTTCAAACACACCACCTATGAGATTTCCACCTTTTATTGCGATTGGTAGCACCGATGCATCTTCTCTTCCTATGATAGTGGCTCCCATCTTAGAGAGTGGTTTTGTAATCCTTTTCATAGGTCTTTTTTTTAGGCTTTCGTCACCTGTTAAGACGCTAAAAAAGTTAAAACCTGCCAATATTCCTGAGCTTATCCTAGCGGTGGTACCAGAGTTTTTTGCATCCAATATGTCTTCTGGTTCTTTAAAATAATCTTTTCCACCTTTTATCTCTAAGAAATTACCTTCTCTTTTTATCTCTATGCCAAGTTTTTTAAATATATCTAATGTGGCTAAAGTATCTTCTGCCACGAGCCAATTTTTGACATAAGAAGTACCATTTGCCAAAGCACCAAACATTACACTTCTATGGGATATTGATTTATCAGAAGGCACTCTTAGCTCTTTCTCTATCTTCTCTACTTTCTTTATTATCATAAATTCACTCCTA
>CAZTLC010000009.1:10849-16934 GCA_964614295.1 uncultured Aquificaceae bacterium
TTTAAATATTATCACCTATCTCTTATTTCCCTAAATATGAATATTACTACACCTATGATGGCAAGGATTATTATTAAGGGTTCTAGCAAGAATATCAATCTCATACGCTGGCTAACTTTTCTTCCAATTCTTTTGCTTGTAAAGCTGATATTATCTCATCTAAATCCCCGTCCAACACATCTTGAAGCCTGTGAAGGGTTAGGTTTATCCTGTGGTCTGTAACTCTGTTTTGCGAAAAATTGTAAGTTCTTATCTTTTCACTCCTTTCGCCAGTACCTACTTGTTCTTTCCTTTCTTTATCGGTTTCCTCTTTTTTCTGTCTTTCGTAAAAATCCTTTAACCTTGCATATAAAATACGCATAGCTTTTAGCTTGTTTTGAAGCTGGCTTCTTTCATCTTGACAGGATATGCTTATGCCAGTGGGTATATGGGTTATCCTCACCGCTGATTCTGTGGTATTTACATATTGTCCACCTGCTCCAGAGGCTCTAAAGGTTTCTATTCTCAAATCTTGAGGGTTTATGACAACATCGGTTTCATCTGCTTCTGGTAAAACTGCCACTGTGATGGTGGAGGTGTGTATCCTACCACCAGACTCTGTAATAGGTACTCTTTGGACTCTGTGAACACCACTCTCGTATTTTAAATGAGAATATACGTTTTTACCCTCAATGGATACTATAACTTCTTTATACCCGCCAAGACCAGTTTTGTTGGCTTCTAATATATTAAACTTCCAACCTTTTCTTTCTGCGTATCTTTGATACATCCTAAGAAGGTCTGCTGCAAAAAGGGCTGCTTCTTCACCGCCTGCTCCTGCTCTTATCTCAAGTATGACGTTTTTGTTGTCGTTGGTATCTTTGGGAGTTAGTGCGTTTATGAGTTCCTTTTCTTTTTCTAAAAGCCTAAAATTTAGATGCTCTAGCTCTTTTTCTGCCAAATCCTTTAGGTCTTTATCCTTTAAAAGCTCTTTTGTTTCTTCTATATCTTTTAGTATCTTTGTGTAATCTTTGTAAAGCTCATGTATATAGGATAGTTCTTTTAAATCCTTGCTAAGAGCCTTATACGCTTCAGGTTCTTTTGTTATATCAAGGGATGCTAGTTTCTCTTCCGTTTGAACATACTTTTGCTCTACATCTTGAATCTTATCTAAAAAATTTTTCGGAAGCATCACCCCTTTACCGCTTTAGGTTTTCTTATCAAGCTCTAAGAAGGCAGGCTTTAATTTTAGTTTTCCAGCATAAAAAGGATGACATTGGTTGCAGGTTTCCAAATAAACAGTACCACCTTTCACAGATAAAAGTGTAAAAGTATTGCCACAACCACAATGAAAGACTGTTTCTTTTAGCTCAGGATGTATATCCTTCTTCATAAAAACCTCCTTAAAAAATTCTAAGTCTATTATTTTATCACAAAGATTTTAAAAACAGCGTATAAGTTTCACTCTTCATACATCCATCCATATGTTGTATGTTAAAATATTTTTATGAAAGCGCTTTTTATAGGGGCTAGCTCTGATTTAGCTATAGCCACAGAAGAGGAGTTTGCGAAAAACGGTTTTGAGCTTTTTCTGATAGCACGAAATAAAGAAAGACTTGAAGAGATTGCAAACCATATAAATGTGATATCTTCTAAAAAGCCAAAAACCTATGTCTGTGATTTGAGAGATTACGATACATTAGAAAAGACAATGGATGAGATTTTCAAAGAGCATGTGATAGATGTGGTACTTATATTTCAAGGATATCTTCCCAATGATGTTTACGATAAAGAAGAGATAATAAACACCATAGAGATAAATTATACTTCTTGTGTGATAAGTGCAAACTTCGCCATAAGGCATTTTTTAAAACAATCTCACGGAATGCTCATAGGTATTTCATCGGTGGCTGGAGACAGGGCTAGGCCTTCAAACTCTTTGTATGGCTCTTCTAAGGCTGGATTTAGCTTTTACTTGGAGGGGCTTAGATACTGTATGGCATCAAAACATATACATGTGATGACGGTAAAACCGGGTTTTATAAAAACTAAGATGACAAAGGATATATCGTTTCCAAGCTTTTTGGCAGGCGAAAAAGAAACTGTGGCCAAGGATATATATCAAGCTATGCTAAAGAAAAAAGATGTCCTTTACACACCTTCTTTTTATGAGTTTATAGTAAAAGCTCTAAAACTTGTACCATCTTTTTTAATGAAAAAACTTGGCAAAGACAAATGCTAAATGGTAAAATCAGAAGGTTTTGTATTAAACAGGTTTTATCTTATAGAAGCTGAAGAAACCGAAGGCTTCACAAAGATTGTTCAGCTTTACACAAGATATCATGGCCTTATTACCCTTTATGTGAGGGATATATATATAGATTCTCATCTTTTTGGTAAGATGGAGCTTTTTGATAAGGTGGTGATTTGGTGGGAGTCTGCTAAAGATTTGGCAAACCTTGTGGATATAATAGATTATAAAAGGAACAAAAAGATATATACTTATGAAAACTATATGGGCTTTTCTTATATCTCAAAAACTATAAAAGAGGACTTAAAACTTTATGATGAAAGTATATACGATTTGCTTGGATATTTTTGGGATTATGATTTTGGTAGAAATTTTTATGTACCCGTCTTATGGTTTTTAATATATGTATCAGACTATCTTGGTTTTAGGCCTTTGTTTTTGGATAAGGATATATCTAAAAGCCCAGAATTTTTATACATAAACCTTCAGGACGGAGATATAGGAAAATCAACGTATTCTATGAAGGTAAGAAAAAGTGTTTTAGAGATTTTAAAAATCATATCAAACACCGATTTAAAAAGTATAGAAAGTCTAAAAATCAGCATGAAAGATGCGAAGGAAGGTGCTAAATTTATGATGAAACTTTTTAGAGGTTTAAACAGATGAAAAGATTTGCCATTACAATGGGAGACCCTGCTGGTATAGGACCAGAGCTTATAATAAAGCTAAAACCCTATATGGAAGATGAAAACGCCTATGTGATATACGGAGAAGAATATGTTCTAAAGCGTGCTTCAGATGTCCTCGGAACCCAATTTCATTATGAAAAGGTAAATAGCATAGACGATGTAAAAGATAAGGGTATATATCTTATATCTCTTGGATTGAGAGGGTCTTTGGAACCATCGCCTTCTTCCGGAAAGCTTGCTATAGCTCATCTTGCAAGGGCTAGCGCTGATGCCATTTCACAAAAATTAAACGGCCTTCTTACCATGCCTATAAACAAGTATTTTGCGAAGGCATCTGGTTTTAACTTCAATGGCCAAACGGAGTATCTTGCTTTTGCAGACAACAAAAAGACCTTTGCAATGATGATGTATTCTAACCCTATAAAAGTGGTGCTTGCCACTATCCACATACCTTTGAAAGAAGTACCAAATGCCATAAGTGTAGAACTTATAAAGGAAAAGCTAAAGCTTATAAAAGAGTATATACCAACGTATTTTAAGTTTAAACCGCATATAAAGGTGCTTGGCTTGAATCCTCACGCTGGAGAAGGCGGGCTTATAGGTGATGAAGAATCAAAGATTATAATACCCGCTATAAAGGATGAAGAGGTAATAGGCCCTATACCTCCAGACACAGCTTTTATAGATATAAAAGAGGATGATGTGTTTCTTTGTATGTATCATGACCAAGGGCTTATACCCTTTAAGATGCTTGCCTTTGATGAGGGTTCAAATGTTACTATAGGACTTTCTTTCTTAAGGACTTCACCAGACCACGGGACTGCTTATGATATAGCTTATAAGGGTATAGCGAGGGTAGATAGTGCAAGATACTCTTTGGAGCTTTTAAAGCGATATGGATATTAAAAGATTAGAAGGCACTTCTTTAAATGAAACTATTTTAAACGCACAACCTTTAGAGGTTTCTAAAGAGGCAGAACATCTTGCCATTGCTATTAAAACCACGGTTTCAGAGGCTCTTCTTGGAGCTTTAAGCGATGAGTTATCAAGACAAGGTTTTATAGAAGCTACCGTAGAGGATGTAAAGCCAAACGCCTATAAACTCATGCTAAACAACGGCGTAGAGATTGAAGTAAATTCAGCCACCACCCTTGATATTAAGAAAAACGATATCCTAAGGCTTGTGATAAACTCTTTAAATCCTCTTGTTTTAAAGATAGCCGATGTAAAATCCCCTTCTTTACCTATAAGCTCTATTCAACAGGCTCTAAATTATCAAAATGTAGTTTTATCTAAAAGCCTTTCGCCTCAGGATATTGAAAACAGTGGTCTTTTTTATGAAAAAAAGCTTGTGGATTTTCTTTTAAAAGCCAAAGACCTATCCTCTCTTACCCAAGATTCTAAGTATCAGCTTTTACAAGATATTATAAACACCGCCCAAGATATAAAAAGTCTTGATGCTTTTAAAAGTTTAAAAGAGAATATAAAAACTGCCATAGAGCATATAGCAAACGGCGATATTACAAAAGCTGATTTAGAGGAGCTTTTTAAATCTCAAAATCAACCAGAGGATATAAAAGATATCCTTACCATGCTTTTAACAGAAGAAAAACCCTCTATTTCACAAGAGGTTTTAAATATATTGCCTAAAGCTAAGGATATATTGTCAAACATAGAAAAAAATTTCATATTCAATGTAAAAGCCTTACCAAATCTTATATTAGAATTATCAAATCTTTTAAAGGATATGCCTATAGATGTAAGAGATACCTTTTTTAAAAGCCTACAAAACATATTGATAAATATAAAAAATCAAAGTGCTAAAGAGCTTTTAAAATCAAACCCAGAACTCTTTTTTAATATATTGGACGCCAAAGACCCAACCAATGTATTAAATCAGATAAAAGACCAAACACTAAAAACCTTGGCAAGCAATATGTTAAAAGATATTCAAAATATAAAACAAGATATGCTAAATCAAATATCTCAAAACCCCACAAAGGTATTGGAGTTTTCAAGGCACATGAAAGAAGCTATAAACAACATTCAAAACAATGTTAGCTTTGATGCTAAACTAAACCATCTTAAGAATGATGCCAATATGATATACAATATAAATATAGCCCAACAGTTTATACTACAAAACAACACATTTTTTGTAAACTTTGAAGAGGGTTCTAAAAAAGGTTTTGGTGCTTTTAAGAAAGAGCAAAATACCTACAAAGCTTTTATAAAGCTAAACTGGGAAGATGGATTTTTGGGAAGTGTTGTTGAGATGCCAAAAACTAATACCAAGAGCCTCTTTGTAAAATTTTACACAGATATAGAACCCCTTTCAAAATTGATTGAATCTTCAAAAGAAGAGCTTCAAAACACTTTAAAAGACGATGGGCTAAGCGTAAAATCTTTGGAAGTGTTTATACTAAAAGCTGAAGACTTTGACTTAGAAGTGGTAAAGAGCATAAACGATAGTTCAAATCTAAATATTTTTACATAGATATGGATGAAAAAGAGAAAAAGGCTATAGCTTTAAGATATGAAAGGGGAAAAGACAGTGCTCCAAAACTTGTAGCAAAAGGAAAAGGCTATATTGCAGAAAAAATTGTAGAACTTGCCAAAGAGCACGATGTCCCAGTCGTTCAAGATGAGAAGCTCTTGTCTGCCACTTACAACCTTGATTTGTATGAGGAGATACCGCCAGAGCTTTACAAAGCTGTAGCAAAAATTTTGGTTTTTGTAGAAAAGCTAAAAAAGAGGTTATGAAGATTATAGATTTATACCATGTGCTATTGTCCTCTTTTGGCTATCAAAACTGGTGGCCTGTGGATTATCATTATCACCAGATAAACAACGAAGACCCAAAAGATGAGATTATAATAGGGGCTATACTTACTCAAAACACCAATTGGAAAAATGTGGAAAAGGCTTTAGAAAACCTTAAAAAACATAAGCTTTTAAGCTTAAAAGCCATAAGAAATATAGATATTGAGCTTTTAAAAGAGCTTATAAGACCATCTGGATTTTTCCAAAGAAAGGCAAAGATATTAAAAGATGTATCGCAAATAGACCAAGAACCAAAAAGAGAGGAACTTTTAAACATAAAAGGTATCGGCAAAGAAACCGCAGATTCAATACTCTTATATGCTTACCATAAACCTCATTTTGT
>CAZTLC010000010.1:0-16463 GCA_964614295.1 uncultured Aquificaceae bacterium
TGTAATGAATACGCTACAACAAGCAGTAAATATATGGTATAGTAGTTCAAATACCACAAATATAATCATAGTTTTATGGATATTAGCTGTAGTAATACTTCTATTTTTTTTCTTGCCTTATGAAATAGTAGAGATAAAGAAAAGGAAGAAATTAAAAGAAGATTTTTTTAAAAAGGGTAAAGAATACGGTTTATCAGATTCAGAAACCGAACTTTTATGGAAATATTCAGGAGATTATAGATGGAATATAGCCCTTGTATTCAACAACAAAAAAGTGTTTGATATCATATCTTCCAAAATATTAAAAAAAGATATGGTTTACTCTAAATTAATTGATGGGATAAGACATAAGCTTGGATTTGACAAGATACCATGGTTTTTACCAGTATCCACCACAAAAGATATAGAGCTATACCAAAGTGGTAAAATCATATTTAACAAAAGGCAATATGAGGCTGTAATATGGGATAAAGATGAAAAGTATATCTACATAGCTCTTTACAATCTAAATATATCACCTATAAAAGTAGGTGATTACATAACTTTTAGTTTTATAACACAAGATTACGCACAGACATCTTTTACATCAAAAGTAGTAGGCATCTTAGAAGATGCTGGTAAAATAATATATAAAGTAGAGCATTCTGATGAAATAACAAGAATACCGATAAGAGATGCTGTAAGGGTAGAACTTAGTTTAAAAGCTTATATCTATTTTCCTACCAAAGAAGAATTAGATAATTACGAAAAAGAACAAATATTACCAAAACCTGAAGAAGATAAGATTATAGAAGGAGTAATCAAAGACTTAAGTATAGGTGGAGCTAGGTTTTGCACTAGCGCTTCTTTACAAGAACTTCAGAAAGTTTTTATAGGATTTAAAATTTACGATAAAGACTTACTAATAGCTGGTGAGATAAGGAACAAGTTTGATGCTATAGACCATTATTGTTATGGCATAAAGTTTGAGAATGTTGGTAAAGAACAAGAAGATAATATAAGAAGCTATATAGTAGAACAACAAAGGTTGCTTGTAAAATCTTATAAACTAGGTGAAATATGAAAAAAGATACTCGCATAATATTAATAGGCGTTGGCAATATGGGAAGCAAATATCTAAATTTATTAAAGGAAATCACTGATAAAGTAGTTTTGTGCGATACTGATATTAATAAGTTATCAGATAAGGGATTTCCTTATGTGTGCGATGTAGGAGATATACAAGTTCCTATACCAAAAGCCATCATAGCCACCAATCCAGCGCATCATGTAAATATAGCAAAAAGGCTTCTAGATATGGGTGCTAATGTGCTTATAGAGAAACCACCAGCTACATCTTATGATGAGTTTATAAGTTTAAATGAATTTAAAAATAGAATATGGATATCAGAAATAGAGAGGTTTTCAATATGCATAAAAGAATTCCCAAAACATACAAAGCCAAATTACATAGAGATAAAAAGACTAAATAAAGGAAGAGGGTATATAAATCCACTTTGGGATTTAGCTTGGCACGATTTGTACAATCTTATATACCTTTTTGGAGATGTTGATATAGAAAATATAAGCTCGGGACATGTATGGGAAATAAAAGGAAGAGTTGGCGAAGGTATCCCTTTTAGCTTAAAGGTAGCGTGGAATCATCATTTTGTTGATAGAAGTTGGCTTGTACATACTCAAAAAGGGACAATCTTTATGAACTTTGCCGATGAAGAAATCATAACAGAAGACGGCAATTCATATACAAGAAGGGGTGGAAATAAACTTTTAGATATGATAGAAGAGTTTCTGGATGATGTAGAGAATGGGTCTTTTGATAGAGCTGCTAAAATACTGAAAATGTTAGACAGTGTAAAAGATGAAACTAGTAATACATAAAGATAAAGACTTTATATTTTCAATGCTTTTTAAAAACGATGAAATTCTTGATTTAAAAGTAGACAGTTTAAGTGAACCAGAATATACATCATCCATATTTTTAGGGAAGATAAAATCTATCACACAAGGTGTAGAAGGATACTTTGTAGATATAGGCCTAAAGAAGAATGGATACTTACCTTTTAAAGAAGCAGATAAGTCTTACAAGATAGGAGATTATGTAATAGTACAAGTTAAAAAAGAACCTTCAAAATTTAAAGGCGCTAAACTTACCACAAAATTAGCCTTTAGAGGTAAATATATCATATATCAAGAAGCGGATAAATCTATAAAAATTTCACATCTTTTTGATGAGAGTTTAAAAAATGATTATTTGGAAAAGGTTTTTAAGCTTTTAAATGAAAAAGAATCTATAATATTAAGAACTCAAGCAAAAAACGTGGATATAGGACAGATAGAGAAAGAGATAAACTATTTTAGACAAAAAATAAAACGTATAAAAGATATATCTTACAAAAGTATAATGGAGTTAGAAAAAAGAGAACCCTCTTATATTTCTATGATAAAAGACTATTTTTCAAGTATAGAGAAAATTTTTGTATCAGATGTAACAGTTTACAACGATATTGTCAATTTCATACTATCAAACGAATTAAATATCAGTGTAGAACTGGTAATAGACAGTGAAAAGCTTAAAAATCTATTTGAGCTAGAAAAACATATAAATAAACTCTTGAGCAAATATGTATGGTTAGAAAGTGGTGGGTTTTTGGTCATAGAGGAAACGGAGGCTATGGTTACAGTAGATGTCAACAGTGGCAAAAATACTTGTGATTGTATAGAGTCAAGCTCTTTTTCAACAAATATAGAAGCAGCCCGTGAGATACCAAAACAACTAAAACTTAGGAATTTGAGCGGTATTATAATGATAGATTTTATTTTCATGAAAGACCAAGAGCATAGAAAAGAAGTACTTAATGTTTTAAAAGATGGTTTTTCAAAAGACAACATCCAGACTACAGTATACGGTTACACAGCTTTGGGGCTTGTAGAAGTAGCAAGAAAAAAAACTGGGAAGAGCTTATATCAAATCTTAAAATCCCAAAAACAAGAAAATGCACCAACAAGTTTCTAAAAGAGATATAATAATTATTTATCACATTTTGGAGGTTTTTAAGAAATGGCAAAACTCAAAGGGCTAAAGTGTAGAGAATGCAAGCGTGAATATCCCATAGAGCCCATACACGTTTGTGAGTTTTGTTTTGGTCCTTTGGAAGTAAATTATGATTATGATTATATTAAAAGCACAATAAACAGGGAAAAGATATCCCAGGGTCCCAAAAGCTTATGGAGATACATAGACTTGCTTCCGGTGGAAAAGCCTACAGTAGGTCTTACAGCTGGTTTCACCCCTTTAAAAAAAGCAGAAAACCTTGGCAAAGTCCTTGGCCTTAATAACCTTTATATAAAAGATGATTCTGTAAATCACCCAACACTATCTTTTAAAGATAGGGTCGTGTCGGTAGCTCTTTCAAAAGCAAAAGAGTTTGGTTTTGATACTGGGGCATGTGCATCCACTGGTAATTTAGCTAACTCAGTAGCTGCTCATTGTGCGCAATCAGATTTAAACTGCTATGTGTTTATACCAGCAAATTTAGAATCTCAAAAGATAATAGGGAGTCTTGTGTTTAATCCTGTGGTGGTGGCTGTCAACGGCAACTATGATGATGTAAATAGATTATGTTCAGAGATTGCCAACGACTTAGGATGGGCTTTTGTAAATATAAACATAAGACCTTACTATGCAGAAGGTTCTAAGACTCTTGCCTTTGAAACTATAGAACAACTTGGCTGGATAGCTCCGGATGCCATAGTAGCTCCAGCAGCTAGTGGATCTTTGATAACAAAGATTTACAAAGGTATAGAGGAGTTTTATAAAGTAGGGCTTATAGATAGGTACAATACAAGAGTATATGGAGCTCAAGCTTTAGGATGTTCTCCGATAGCTCAAGCCTTTAAAGAGGGACTTGACTTTGTTAAACCAGTAAAACCAAACACTATAGCTAAATCAATAGCCATAGGCAACCCTGCTGATGGTATATATGCTCTTGAAGTGGTAAGAAAAACTGGTGGCACATGGGAAACTGCTACAGATGATGAGATTATAGAGGGTATGAAGCTGTTAGCCCAAACAGAAGGAATATTTACAGAGACCGCTGGTGGTACTACCATAGCCGTGCTTAAAAAATTGGCAGACGGCGGGTATTTTAAATCTGATGAAATAGTAGTGGCTTATATCACAGGCAATGGCTATAAAACTATGGAGGTATTAGCGGGTAAACTTAGCGAAACTATACACATAAATCCAAGCCTTAAAGAATTCAAAGAAGTAGTCCTAAAAAGAACTAAAGGAGTTAATGTATGAAAAGAGGAATGGGTGCTCTGGACTTAATTGCCACAATAATAGTACTTAGTGTATACTAGTTGGCATAATAGTACTTATCATGGGAGCTTTTTAATGTGTGAAAAACTTGATAAACTTCGTATTAGATTTCTTTAGATTAAAGATATTTTATCACGCTGGTGCTTTATCTTTTAGTTTTATAATGTCTATCGTACCCCTTATCTTGGGTACCGGTTTTTTCTTACATATGTTCTTAGAAAACAAAATAGACAATTATATTTATCAACTTAGTACCATGTTTCCAGATTTTACTAGAAAAATGATAAAAGATATATCGTATTTAGAGCAGAAACGCCTAAAAGCCGGCATCATCGGTGCTTTGGTATCTTTATACTTTGCTACGGGTTTTATAAAAGACCTTGATTATGCCATAAGTATTATGTGGGATAAAAAAGAGACAAAACGAATAGAGCCAGTATATTTCCTATATCTTTTCTTTTTCGTCGTGGTATTTACCGGTGGCTCCGTTTATTTATTTTATATAAGCTTGGTCTTTAAACATTTGAACCTACCTCTTGAGCTCACTAAAAATATAAGTTATCTTATTTTCTTCTCGGTATTTTTCTATTCTGTTTACTCTATCTTTATACCAGAAAAAAAGCAGAAAAAACTTTACATAGTTGGGGTTTCTATCGCTGAATCTAGCGTCTTATTGCTTTTAAAATATGTAATAACTATGTATATATCACATATTCTTATAAAGAGTATAGTGTATGCATCGCTATGGCTTATAATAGCTTTTCTTATTTGGATAGACTGGCTTATGGCTTCTTTGCTTTTAGGAGCAAGAGCTCTTTTTTATCTTCACAAAAACATTGAAAATATTTAATGCTAAAATATTTTTATTAGTATCCGATAACATGAAAAGAGGTGTATTATGAACAGGATAGACGGAGAAGCTTATAGAAACGTTGGCTTAGATACTCCCAGCGCTGGAAAGGAGAAAATACAAAAAAATATAGAAAAAACTGTTCAAGAAAATGTCAGTTTTCAAGAGGAAAATACCCAAGGATATAAAATAGAATTGTCTTCTATTGCTAAAAGCCTAAAACCAGAAAATGATACTAGTTTAGAGGATATGAAAAAGAAGATTGAAGACATAAAAAATAAAATAACTAACGGCACTTATGAGATAGACTCTAACAAGATAGTTCAAGGTTTATTAAAATATTTTTAAAGTATTTTAGGGCGATTAGCTCAGTTGGGAGAGCGCCATCCTCACACGGTGGAGGTCACAGGTTCGAGCCCTGTATCGCCCATTATTTAGCCATCATTCTTAGGATAGTGCAATACCCTTATATAAGTTTCTGGTATATGAAAACCTTGCTTTTCTAGTTTAAAAGTATCTATACTGTAATGTATTATCATACGCCTTACACCAAAAGCTACTCCTGAAGCTATCATAGAGGGTACCACAACTCTATAATCTCTAGTCATCTCAAAACTCATAATTACAGCTGTAATGGGAGCGCTAACTGTAGAGCTCAGCATAGCTGCAATACCAACAACGCCAGACGAAACCATATTTATAGGTATGTGAGGGTCTATCTGCTTTGCCAAAAGCCCTATACCTCCTCCTAAAGTAGCCCCCATAAAAATACCAGGAGAAAACACACCACCAGACCCTCCAGAGCCAAGAGATACACCTGTTAACATAAGTTTCATAAAAAATAAAAGAATTAAAAACCAAGCGTTATTTATAGCCTCGTTTAATACATCTTGCACCGTAGCATAACCTATCCCTTGCACATAGTAATGCCCTGTGAAATGCATAAACATGACCGCACAAAATCCAACTATCGTCATACCTATAAAATGCCTTATGTAGGGGTTTTTTGAGATTTTCGTAAACACTGTTTCAGAATAGTATATCCAATAAACATACATTGCACCTCCTATGCCTATCGCAACACCTAAAACTATATAAAACAATATAGCTTCAAAAGGTAAAGCTCTTATAGAAGGCATTATAAATGCGGTATTCTCTACTATAAAAGAAGGCTTATTACCCCACCAAAGCCTTCCAATATAACTTGCTACACCAGCAGATATTATAGATGGTATTATCGTTCTAACGCTTGCCTCTGGCGATATCACCTCTAAAGCGTAGACCACACCCGCTAAAGGTGTGTTAAAAGCAGCTCCTATCCCACTACCAGCACCAGCAGCTATAAGTGTATAAATTTGCCAATACTCAAGTTTAAATATCTGCCCTAAGGTAGAGCCTATTACACCACCTATCTGGACTATGGGGCCTTCTCTACCCACAGAACCACCAGCACCTATTGATATGGAAGACGCTAAGATACGAGCCCCTATAATCCTTGGTCTTAATCTACCCTTCCTATAGTAAAGAGCATGTAAAACCTCAGGAGTACCAAAGCCTTTAGCTTCTATAGCATAGTTTTGAACTATATAAACCACTACCATACCAGCCAGCGGTGGTACAAACATCACAAACCAACCTAGAGGACTAGGAAGACTATGTATATCAGCATTATAGAAAATGTCAATCCTCTGATAAAAAAACAAATTATGGAAAAATGCTATCATAGACCTAAATACTATGGCGCCAATACCGCTCAAAAGCCCTGTTAAAAAGGACAACAAGAGCATATGTATCGGAACTTCGTGATGAAGTGTTATGAAATCCAAGAATTTATCCATATATGTTTTTAGTTTTCCGACCATAAGAAATTATTTTAGCATTTTTAGTGTATAATAGTGGTATGGAGAAGTTACTTTTTACAGATGTAAGCCTAAGAGATGGTATACAAAGCCTTTTAGCTACTAGAGTAAGAACAGAAGATATGCTGCCTGTATTAGAAATATTAGACAAGTGTAATTTTTGGTCTTTAGAAGTGTGGGGCGGCGCAACTTTTGATGTATGCTTGAGATATCTCAAAGAAGACCCTTGGGAACGCTTAAAAAAGTTTAAATCTATAGCAAAAAATACAAAATTAGAAATGCTTTTACGAGGACAAAATATAGTTGGCTATAGAAACTATCCAGATGATGTGGTGGAGGCGTTTATCAAAAAAGCATATGACAACGGTATAGAGGTATTTAGGATATTTGACGCTTTAAATGATGTTAGAAATATGAGAAAAGCTATAGAAACTGCCAAAAGCTTAAATGCCATAGTAAAAGGAGTTTTATCCTATACCACAAGTCCGGTACATACAGTTGAATATTATGTGAAAATAGCAAAAGATTTGGTAAACATGGGCATAGATATAATATCCATAAAAGATCAGGCTGGTATCTTAACACCAAAAATGGCTTTTGATTTAGCAAAAGCCTTAAAACAAGAATTTAAGCTACCAATACACATACACACGCAAACTACAGCAGAACTAGCAAACATGTCTCAGCTAAAAGCTCTTGAAGCAGGGGCTACCATGTTTGATACAGCCTTTTATAGCCTATCTTCTCAAACCTCGCACCCTTCAGGAGAGACTATGATATATGTTTTTAAGGAGTTTGGCTACGAGATAGATATAAACCAAACCCTTTACGAAGAAGCTGGGAATGTGTTTAGAGAAATAAGGAAAAAGTATAAAAAATACGATACATTACCCCCTTATCCGGATGTATCGGTCTTAAGTCATCAAATACCAGGCGGTATGATAAGTAACTTTATAAGTCAATTAAAAGAACAAAACTTAGAAGATAAGCTAGAAGATGTACTTAAAGAGGTAGTAAAAGTAAGAGAGGATTTGGGTTATCCACCTCTTGTAACACCCACAAGTCAAATGGTAGGCTCGCAAGCTTTTTTAAACGTGGTAAATGGCGAGCGATATAAAGTAGTTACGAAAGAGATAAAAGATTATGTGAAAGGCTTATACGGAAGACCGCCAGCCCCTATTAAACCAGAAATAATGGAGTTGATACTAAAAGACGAAAAAGAAAAAACCTATTTTGATATAAGACCAGCAGACCTTCTTCAAAACGAACTAGATGAAGTAAGAAAAGAAGCTTATGATGCTGGCGCAAGAAACGAAGAAGATGTAATATCCTATGCTATATTACCAGTGGTAGCTAAAGAGTTTTTTGAATGGAGAGAAAAATTTGAAAAAGGGCTAGTGCAAAGAGAAGTAGATTATGCTTATAGTGATTGCAATGAAAATGCTCCTGTAGAGTTTAACATAGCAGTACACGGAGAGCAATTCAATATAAAGATTGTAGGTAGAGAAAGTATATCAAAAGATAGAAAGATATTTTTCGTAAGGATAAACGACCAATTAGAAGAAGTTGCTATAGAACCAATAAGAGAAATATCTGTATCCCAACACAAAGTAGAAACTGGGAATATACCTGAAGGTGTATCAGTTAAACCAAAAAGACCAAAAGCACAAGACATAGGGGATATATCATCAAATATATCTGGCAAAATAGTGGATATAAAAGTAAGTATAGGGGATAGAGTAAAAGAGGGCGATACACTTTTGATAGTAGAAGCCATGAAAATGGAAAATGAAATAAAAAGCACCATAGACGGTCAAGTAGAAGAAATTTTAGTAGGACTAGGTGAAGTTATAAATCCTGGCGAAGTGCTTATAAGATTAAAGCCTGAATTTGATGATTAAAATAGCAATACCAAAAGGAAGACTTTTGGAAGATGTATCTAGGCTTTTCGTAAAAAAAAATATAATATCCACTGAATTGGAAGAAACCAGAAAACTTATAACAGAAAAAGATGGTTTTAGGTTTTTAATAGTAAAACCATCAGATGTAGCAACATATGTAGAGCAAGGGGTAGCAGATTTGGGAATAGTAGGATTAGATGTACTAAAAGAAGACCCAAAGGATATTTACGAGCTTTTAGATTTCAAAGATATAGGAAAATGTAAAATGGTAGTTGCAGGTAAGCCTGAGAAATTTGATGATTACAAGATGCTTCACTTCACAAAGGTAGCTACAAAGTATGTTAATATAACAAAAAGGTTTTTTGAAGAAAAAGATGTATCTATAAATATCATAAAATTAAATGGTTCTGTAGAAATAGCTCCCATAGTAGGTCTAAGTGACTATATAGTAGATATAACGCAAACTGGCAAAACATTAAAAGAAAATGGTCTTATAGTAATGGAAGAAATATTTGAATCCTATGCAAAAGCAATATGCAACAAAGCATCTTTCAGGATAAAAAAACGTGATATATTTAAAATAATGAGTAAACTTACCGATAGTAGGTAAAGTATGGATATATTTTCTATAATAGGGTTTTTGGCTTTTGGTACACTCCTATTAGGTGCATTTTTGGACGGGGCTCATCTTGGAATCTTAATACAGCCACCAGCATTTCTAATAGTAGTACCATCAACACTGCTTGGAGTTCTTGGATCTGTACCAGCAGGCAAAATAGGATATATAATAAAAGCTTTAAAAATGGTGTTTAGTGGTAGCGTAGTAAATCCTGAAAAAACAAAAGAGGAGATCATTGAAATAGCAAACAAAGCCCGTAAAGAAGGTGTATTGAGCCTTGAATCAAGTATAGATGAGATAAAAGACCCTCTTATAAAAAGAGGGGTGGAGCTTATGGTACTTGGTATGGATGAAGAAACTATAGTTTCTATATTGGAAGCGGAGCTCACAAAGGAAGAAGAGGAGCTAAAAATAGGAGTTGAGTATTGGAAAACCTGTTCAGAAACGTCACCTACCATGGGGCTCACAGGGGCAGTGTTTGGTCTAATGCATGCTCTAACACAGTTAAACGATCCAAATAAACTTGCAGAGGGAATATCAACAGCTTTTGTGGCAACGGTTTATGGTATAACCAGCTCATATCTCGTTTTTGGCCCTTGGGGTAGAAAGTCAAAAACAAAACTTGAAATGATAGTGATGTCAGGATATATGACCATAGAGGGTATAAGATTGATAGCCAAAGGTGAAAACCCAAGGCTCATAGAAGAAAAGCTAAATGCTTATGCTTAAGAAATATGGCTAAAAAACAAAAATGTCCAGAAGAAGCTTCGGAAAAATGGGCTATACCATATGCTGATTTTCTGACGCTTTTATTGGCGCTATTTATTGCATTATACGCAATAATGAGGGGTTCTAAAGCCATACCTATATATGCAGAGGCTTTCGCAAAGGCTATGGGTATGAGAATACTTCCCTTTGAACAAACTTTACCAGCCCAGATATTACCACAACCGGTACTTCCAAAAGTTCAGCTTACTCCAAAAGGTCAATACATAAATATGCAAATTAAAAGAATAAAACAAATGCTAAAGCAGCAAGGGTTGGAAGGGAAGTTCAAAATAAAGCTTGTTCCACAAGGTATAAAACTTATACTTCAAGATAACATCCTCTTTAAAAGCGGAAGTGCAGATATTGAACCAAAATACTATCCACTGTTAGATGCCATCTACAAAATTATATCAAGTTTGCCAAACCCTATAGAAGTGGATGGATATACTGACAACACTCCCATACATACTCCCATATTTCCTTCAAATTGGGAGCTTTCCACAGATAGAGCTGCTTCTGTGGCAAAGTATTTTATAGCAAAGGGCTTTGATCCATCCAAAGTAAAGATAGCAGGATATGGACAATATCATCCATTAGTTCCAAATACCACGCCTCAAAACAAAGCTATGAATAGAAGAGTAGAGATAACAATTTTGAATATTAAAGGAAGCGAGCTTACAACACTGGCTCAATATGAAAAACCAAATACTCAATTTGAAAACAAATGGAATATAGAAAACAACAATCAATCTCAGTAGAACTTTAATATTTTAATATATAATATTTGTATGCTAAAGTACGATATCGTAATAGTAGGCGGTGGTGGTGCAGGTCTTATGGCCGCCATAGAAGCTTCTAAAGATAAAAGCTTAAAAATAGCATTAATATCTAAAGTATTCCCCACAAGATCTCATACAGGTGCTGCACAGGGCGGGATGAACGCAAGCCTTGGCATCGCAGACTCTAATGATTCTTTTGAGAAGCATGCCTTTGATACTATAAAAGGCTCCGATTTCTTAGCAGACCAACAAGCTGTTTTATTTATGTGCAAACATGCACCTGATTTGATATACGAATTAGATAGAATGGGTGTGCCTTTCTCAAGAACAAAAGATGGCAAGATAGCTCAAAGACCTTTTGGTGGTGCATCCTTTCCAAGAACAGTTTACTCTGCAGACAGAACTGGTCATGTGCTCCTACACACATTGTTTGAGCAAGCGATGTCCAAAGAAAATATTGATTTCTTTAGTGAATACTTTTTACTTGATATAGACATTCAAAATGATAAAATAGAAGGTGTTGAGCTTCTAAATATAAAGGATTCTAATGTCTTATATATAAAAACAAAAGTCTTAATACTTGCAGGCGGTGGATTTGCCAGAATATACTGGCATAGAAGTACAAACGCTTCTGGGAATACCGGAGATTTACAAGCTATAGCCCTAAGAAAAGGCATAGCTTTAAAAGATATGGAATTTATTCAATTTCACCCAACAGGACTTGCTAAAACCGGTATACTTCTTTCAGAAGCCTCGAGAGGAGAAGGTGGGTATTTGCTGAACGCCAAAGGCGAACGTTTTATGGAGAAATATTCTCCTAACAAGATGGAACTAGCTCCAAGAGATATAGTATCAAGAGCAATAGAACTTGAAATAAAAAGCGGTCTTGGAGTAGGAGAAGGCACTAGCGCATACGTATATCTTGATTTAAGACATTTAGGTGAAGAAAAGTTAAATGAAAGACTGCCTCAAGTAAGACAATTAGCCATAGATTTTGAAGGAGTAGACCCTGCAAAAGCTCCAATACCTATAAGACCTACTGCTCATTATTGTATGGGTGGTATAGATATACTTGATTTTAAAAGCTCTGAAACCGGTGTAAAAGGTCTTCTAGCAATAGGCGAGTGTGCTTGTGTATCCGTGCATGGTGCCAATAGACTTGGAGGCAATTCCCTTACAGAGCTTGTAGTATTTGGTAAATATGCAGGTGAATACGCTAAAGAATACGCAAAAAACACTGATTTTTCTAACAATAAACCTTCCACTAATCAAGAGTCTTATATAAGCTATCTTATGCAAAGAGAAGGAAATGCAAAGCTTCACGAAATAAGAAACAAAATGGGCGAGATAACGTGGTTTAATATGGGTATATTTAGGACGGAGGAATCTTTAAGAGAAGCTTATGAAGAATTGACAGAACTTTTAGACATGTGGAATCATATTCCAGTGATAGATAAATCAAAAGTATTCAATACAAATCTTATTGAGCTTTTAGAATTAAGAAACATGCTTGAATTATCAAGAGCTGTAGCACTATGTGCATTAAACCGCAAAGAATCTAGAGGCGGACACTCAAGAGAAGATTATAAAGAAAGAGATGATAAAAACTTTTTGAAACATTCTATTGTATATTATAATGAAAATAAAGAGCTAGTTTTAACGTATAAAGATGTAGATATAAGCCTTTATAAACCGGAGGAGAGAAAGTACTGATGAAGAAGATATTTTTAATATTGCTTTTGTTTACAGCTTTAGGGTTTTCCCAGACTATTTCTAAAATAGAAGTATTAGGAAACAAATATATACAATCAAGCTTAATAAAGGGTTTCATGAAACTCCATCCAGGTATGGAGTTTTCCCAAACAATGCTAGCACAGGATATAAAAAGACTCTATGAAACAGGATATTTTAAAAATATAGCAGTAAAAGAGGTAAAAAAAGATGACCATATCAAACTCATATATATTGTGCAAGATTTACCCATCATATACAGGATAGAGTTTAAAGGCAATAAAAGACTAAGCTCAAAAGATTTGGCTAAAAGCCTTGGTATTGAAACAGAAGTCGGCAAATTTGGATTAAACCAAGCTACCAGAGGTCTGACACCATCTTCCAGTATAAATGAAAAAATAGAAATTATAAAGCAATTTCAATTAGGAAAGGTATTGAGTGAAGAAGATATACATCAGCTTATAGAGCGTATAAAAAAAGCTTACGAAGAGGCTGGATATTCTCATGTTGGGGTAAGCTACAAAATAATACCTGTGAAAGGTGCTTCCAGATTGGTTTTTTACATAAAAGAAACAAAACCCACATATGTAGGTGATATCAACTTTAAAGGCAATAAAACCTTTAGCGACGGAAGGCTTTTAGACCACATGAAAACTCAACCTTTTAGTTTGTTGGCTTTTAGATGGCATCCACCTTTTAACAAACATATACTAATGGATGATATGAAAAGACTAAAGAAATTCTATGAAGATGAAGGTTTTTTTGAAGTTCAAATAGATAAACCTATTATAAAAAAACATGGAGACAGAGTAAACATTACAATAGTTATACACGAAGGGCCAAGATACAAGATAGGCAAAATTAGCTTCAAAGGCAACAAGATGTACTCCAAAGATGAACTTTTAGACAAGATAATAGAACATAGAGATAGCCAAAGGTACTATAAAAAATCTATAATAAATCTGATAAAAAAGAAAATATTTGATAAATACGGTGAGATAGGATTTATAAACGAATATACAAGTGTTAAAAAAGAACTAAACCCTAACAATAAAACTGTTAATTTGGTATTTCACGTATACGAAGGAGGACCAGTATACGCTGGGAAAATACACATAAGAGGAAACTACGAAACAAGAGATTATGTTATAAGAAGGGAGATGAGGGTACAAGAGTATGATCTTATCACAAGACACGAACTTAGCAGATCCAAAGACCGTATAATGAATCTAGGATATTACGATAATGTGCAAATAGTACCTGTGCCGAAACCAGATAACTTTGATGATATATATACAAAAATCCAAGAAAGATACACAGGTCAGTTTTCTGTAGGGCTTGGATATAATCAGGTAACGGGATTAGCCGGTTTTGCATCTATAAAAAAGGGTAATTTCTTAGGTACTGGAGATATAGCAGGCATATCTTTATCTTACGGTGCCAATTATCAAAACGATTCTATAAGCTACACACATAAGTGGCTTTTCAACAAACCAATAGATGTTACCGGGTCAGTATACGATACAAAGATTTACTACGTAGACTATACCGTGCAAAGGGTGGGTTTTGATTTATCGTTTACAAAAGAGTTTGGTGAATACTGGTATGCAAGTGCTGGTACAAGCATACAAAAAGTAACTTATTCTGATATATCCTCTTCTACACCTCCTGTAATCCAGTCTCAAGCAGGCACATGGCAAGCTAGAAAACTTATATTCTCACTATCTCACAATACCACAAACTACTATCTCTTCCCTTCTAAAGGCTCCATTCAATCTCTAACGTATACAATAGCTCTCCCGGTGCTCGGTGGCACTGAAAAGTATCAAAAACTGGTGCTATCAAACGCGAACTTTATAAAAGACCATATATTCTATACAGGCACCATATTTTCAGCCAGAGAAACTATAGGATGGGCTCAAGCTTATTCAAACTCGGTAGTGCCTTTAGATGATTCGTTCTTCGTGGGTGGTGATTATACCATAAGAGGTTACAGCTACGGTTATGCAGGTCCCTTGGACTCCGCAGATGAGCCAATAGGTGCTACAAGAGAAATAGTATTAAACTTTGAAGCAGATTATCCTTTATACAAAAATATCTTCTATGTAGATGCCTTTTACGATACTGGTAGAGGTGCTGACTCTTGGTCTGGTTTAAAACCTAGCAACTGGCTTGGAAGCTACGGTGTGGGTATAAGGTTTATAACATCTTATGCACCAGTAAGACTTGACCTCGCCTTCAAGACTAAGCCAGTACCAGGAGATACAGCTAGAGAAAAGATATCTTTTGTGCTTGGTTCATTTTTCTAAAACGCCCTGGGCAGGAGTCGAACCCGCAACCTTGGGATCCGTAGTCCCATGCTCTATCCAATTGAGCTACCAGGGCTAAATTGATATTATACCATATTAAAAACCAAAAAACGTATATAATATATAAGCATGGATATACAAAAGCAGCTTGATATTATAGAGAAAGGCGCATTAGAAATTATAGAAAAAGAAGAGCTTATAGAAAAGTTAAAAAAAAGAAGACCTCTTGTAGTAAAAGCGGGTTTTGACCCTACTGCAAAAGATTTGCATCTAGGACATACAGTACTGCTTCAAAAGTTAAGAGATTTTCAAAATTTAGGCCATGAAATAATATTTCTCATTGGTGATTTTACCGCTATGATAGGAGATCCTACAGGAAGAAACGAGACAAGACCACCACTTTCAAAAGAAGAGGTATTGGAAAATGCTAAAACCTATCAAGAGCAAGTTTTTAAGATTTTAGATAAAGAAAAAACAAAAATAGCTTATAACAGCGAATGGCTTTCTAAAATGAATACAAAAGATATAATAAACATTACTTCAAAATATACTGTGGCAAGGATGCTAGAACGCGATGATTTTCAGAAAAGATACAAAGAAGGCTCACCTATACACATACACGAGTTTTTGTATCCGCTTTTCCAAGGATACGATTCTGTAATTTTAAAAGCCGACATAGAAATAGGGGGCTCTGATCAAAAGTTCAACCTGCTTGTAGGAAGAGAGCTCCAAAAAGATTACGGACTGGAAAAACAAGTATGCATAACAATGCCACTTTTGGTAGGTACAGACGGTGTAAAAAAGATGTCAAAAAGCTATGGCAATTATATAGCTTTAAAAGATGAATCAAAAGATATGTTTGGAAAGATTATGAGTATATCCGATGAGCTCATGTATGAGTATTATACGCTTTTGACAGATAAAACACCCAAAGAGATAGAAACCATAAAAGCCATGCATCCTATGGAAGCCAAAAAACAATTAGCTTACCTGATAGTATCTAGGTTTCATTCAGAAGAAAAAGCAAAAGAAGCTAAGGAATTTTTTGAATCTACTTTCTCCCAAAAAGAATTTCCAAAAGATGCACCTATTTTTATATTAAAAGAAGAGGCGTTAAAAGCTTATGAGCTTATTGTGAGAATAGGCTTTGCCTCCTCCAACAATGAAGCAAGGAGAATTATCTCTGGAGGTGGCCTTAAAGTAAACGGCGAAAAGATAACAGACCCCAACAAAGAAATAAATATTGAAGACGATATGAAAATTCAGGTAGGCAAAAAACACTTCGCCATCATAAAAAAATTATGTTAAAACCAGATGATTTTCTCA
>CAZTLC010000011.1:0-15702 GCA_964614295.1 uncultured Aquificaceae bacterium
ATGGTTCCTACGTTGATGTGCTCTTTTTCTCTAACAAACTTTTCCTTTGCCATAACACACTCCTTTTACTGATTTGCTGTTCTTTCACCGATAACTTTTTCTGTGATACTTTGAGGTGCTTCGCTATAATGAGAGAATTTCATTATAAATGTACCACGACCTTGAGTTAAGCTCCTTAAATTGGTAGCATAACCAAACATTTCAGAAAGTGGTACATGGGCTTTTATAGATGTGATAATACCTTTGTTTTCCATGCCCATTATCTTACCGCGTCTTGAGTTTAAATCACCTATGACATCCCCAACATAATCATCTGGTGTTTCAACTTCTACTTCCATTATAGGTTCTAAAAGTGCGACACCAGCTTTTTTAGCAGCTTCTTTAAAAGCCATTGAGCCAGCTATTTTAAAAGCTATTTCCGATGAGTCTACTTCGTGATAAGAACCGTCAAATAGTTTCACTTTGACATCTACCACTGGATAACCGGCTAAAACACCATTTTCCATAGCTTCTTTTATGCCTTCTTCTACAGGTGGGATAAACTCCTTAGGTATAACGCCACCCACTATAGCATTTTCAAATACAAAACCGCTTCCTCTTTCAAGAGGCTCCACCTCTATAACTACATGGCCATATTGACCTCTACCACCTGTCTGTCTTATAAATTTACCCTCTGCTACAGCTTTACCTTTAAGAGCCTCTTTGTAAGCGACTTGTGGTTTACCTACATTTACTTCTATATTGTATTCTCTTTTCATTCTATCAACCATTATCTCAAGATGAAGCTCACCCATTCCATGTATAAGAGTTTGTCCAGTTTCTTGATCCATGGAAGCCTTAAACGTTGGGTCTTCTTTCATAAATTTGTTTAATACTTGAGATAATTTCTCTTGGTCTTTCTTAGTTTTGGGTTCTATAGCCATTGAGATAACCGGTTCTGGAAATTCAAGTTTTTCTAGTATTATAGGGCTTTTCTCATCACATATAGTATCTCCAGTAGCAGCATCCACGCCCACCGCTGCAGCTATTTCACCAGCCGCCACTTCGCTTATATCTTCTCTTGTATTAGCATGCATCAATAGCAATCTACCTATACGCTCTTTCTTATCTTTAGTGGAGTTTAATACGTAAGAACCAGCCTGTACTTTACCAGAGAATACTCTAAAATAACTAAGCTGCCCCGCATATGGGTCAGAAACTACTTTGAAGATATAAGCACAGAAAGGCTGATCATCTTGGGGCAATCTAGTTTCTTCTTGATTTGTTTTCGGATTTATACCTATCACTGGAGGTACATCTAAAGGAGAAGGAAGATAATCTATAACAGCATCCAATAGAGGCTGGACACCTTTATTTTTAAATGAAGAGCCACATAACACTGGAACCAACTGTTTGTTTATTGTAGCTTTTCTCAATGCTAACTTTAACTCATCTATCGTTAATTCTTGACCTTCTAAGTATTTTTCCATCAGAGTGTCATCTGTCTCAGCTATGGCTTCTACCATCTTCTCACGCCATTCCTGAGCTTTAGCTTTATACTCTTCTGGTATTTCTCTTATTTCATATTTCGCACCAAGATTTTCTTCAAGCCATATTACGGCATTCATGTTTATAAGATCTACGATACCTTCAAAATTATCTTCTGTACCTATTGGAATTTGAATAGCAACAGGCTTTATAGTAAGTTTTTTAACTATTTCATTATAAACTCTATAAAAATCAGCCCCCAATCTATCTAATTTATTTATAAAAGCTATACGAGCGACATTAAATTTATCAGCCCATCTCCAGTTTGCTTCAGATTGTGGTTGAACACCTTCCACTGCAGAAAATATAAATATAATGCCATCTAAAACCCGCATTGACCTTACAACTTCAACAGAGAAGTCAACGTGTCCCGGCGTGTCTATTATATTTATCTGTTTTTCTTTCCAATAGCAAGCAGTAGTTGCTGCTGTAATAGTGATACCTCTTTCTTTTTCTTGAGGCATCCAGTCCATAGTAGCAGCGCCTTCATGCACCTCACCTATTTTGTATGTCTTACCAGTATAGTAAAGTATACGCTCGGTGGTGGTAGTCTTACCAGCATCTATGTGAGCTACTATACCTATATTTCTTAAATCTTCTATTGGCACTGTTCTTGGCATAATCTTACCCTCTTTTTACCATTTGAAATGAGCAAAAACTTTGTTGGCTTCAGCCATTCTATGTGTATCTTCTTTCTTCTTAACAGCGGCGCCTTTATTGTCTATAGCATCCAACAGCTCGGCAGATAGTCTCTCCTCCATATTGTAAGAACCCTTATGTCTAGACCTTTCTCTAGCAGCTTCCACTAACCATTTTATCCCTAAAGATTCTCTTCTATGTTCCTCCACTTCTACTGGCACTTGATATGTAGCACCACCCACACGACGAGGGCGTACTTCCCAAACTGGCTTCACATTCTCAAGGGCTTTTTCAAGAACTTCAACAGGAGATATGTTTAGCTTCTGAGCTACGGTTTCCAATGCAGTATAAACTATATGCTCCGCCGTGCTTTTTTTACCATCTTTCATAACTTTGTTTATGAGCTTATGAACTATGATGCTGTTATATTTGGCATCTGGTAATATTTCTCTTCTTGGTACTCTTCCTTTCCTAGGCATTATTTCTTACCCCCTTTTGCAGCTTGAGTAGCACCAGCTTTTGGCCTCTTTGCACCATATTTTGACCTAGACTGTCTTCTGTTAGCTACACCAGCAGTATCAAGAGCGCCACGTATGATCTTATATCTTACACCAGGCAAATCTTTTACCCTTCCACCTCTAACGAGCACTATGGAGTGCTCTTGTAAATTGTGTCCTTCCCCAGGAATATAACAGGTCACTTCTATACCGTTTGACAAGCGCACCCTTGCAACCTTTCTCAAAGCGGAGTTTGGCTTTTTTGGTGTAACTGTATAAACACGTACGCACACTCCTCTCTTTTGAGGGTTACCCTGCAAGGCAGGAGCCTTGCTCTTTTTCTTTATCTTTTCGCGACCTTCTTTTATGAGCTGATTTACTGTAGGCATAACCTAGCTTTTCCTCCTAAACAATAAACTAGTATTTTACCATAAAAGCCTAAAAAAAGCAAGCATTTTAAACTTGCTTTTTGGATTCCACAGCATGTTCTACAATCTCTATCCTAACATTTTTATACTCTTCTAAACCTGTACCAGCTGGGATTAGGTTGCCTATTATAACATTTTCTTTTATACCGGTCAAGTCATCCACTTTCCCTTCACTTGCAGCCTCTGTTAGAACTCTGGTGGTTTCTTGGAAAGACGCTGCAGATATCCAGCTCTTAGTAGACAATGCAGCTTTTGTAATACCTACCAACATTGGTTCTGCTTTTGGTATCTTGCCACCCTCTTTTCTTATATTTTCTACTTCTTTGTTAAACTCTGTTACATCCACTTCTTCGTTTGCCACAAATCTGCTATCTCCTGGATCTATCACTATCCTTTTTCTTAGCATCTGGCGTATGATGATTTGTATATGTTTATCGTTTATATCAACACCTTGCAGTTTATACACCATCTGGATTTCCTTCAACAAGAACTTTTGAAGCTCGTCTATTCCTTTAATTCTAAGTATTTCTTCAAGAAGAGGGGTTCCGTCTGTGAGCTGGTCTCCAACTTTTACGTAATCTCCATCTTTTACCTGTAAAAATTTACCTTTTGGTACCGAGTAAACCCTTTCTTGACCTGTTTGCTTGTTGTATACGACTATCTTGCTACCTTTTGCCCTTACTATAGCCTTGCCGCTCACATCACTTATTATGGTATCTGTTATCTTTGTGCCTTCTTTTACCTCTTGGCCATGTTTTACAAGGATAAATTCATTCTTAATATCATATTTTTTTGTCCCTTTAGGGGATATAATCATAACCTCATCAGCATCTTCGTATATCTTAACAACACCTTCTATTTCTGATATGATGGCTGGATTTTTGGGTTTTCTTGCTTCAAATAATTCTTCAACCCTTGGAAGACCACCCACTATATCTCTAACCTTAGTGGTTTCTTTAGGGATACGAGCTATTACATCGCCAGGATGCACACTAAAGTTTTCTAGATAATAGTAGTTGTGCTGAACATCGTTTTTCTCGGCCTCAGAGCAGGCTAAACATTTATCCCACACGGTTTTGAGCTTTTCAAAAGGTATGTTTAATATTGAATTTACTGGTAAATCATAAGAGTATTCGCTACCATCTTCAGACTTTATAATAATTCTAGGTGAATGAAGTTGAGCATCTTTTGCTCTTAAGAAAGAAATCACTATCGCAGTTTTTCCAGTAAGACTATCTCTTTCCTCTCTTACAGTTATATCTACTATGATATCCTTAAGGATAAGTTCACCGCTTGATTCTGCTATTATATAAGTGTTAAATGGGTCCCACTTTGCTATTATATCTCCTTGCTTTACACTATTGCCATCTTTGAACAATATTTCAGCAGCATACGGCACAGTATGTCTTTCTATGGTCCTTCCGTTTTCATCCAATACAAATATTACGCCTTCTTGGGATATGTTTATAAGTTTTCCACTTCTATTTTTTAAAAGCTTTAAACCTTGGAACTTTAAGGTACCGTTGTTTTCTATCACAAGCTCGCTTTGAACTTTTTGAGCAGTGGCGGCTCCCCCTATATGGAAGGTTCTCATGGTAAGCTGTGTGCCAGGCTCACCTATAGATTGAGCAGCTATTATGCCCACTGCTTCACCTGGAGATACGAGTTTTCTTTGAGATAAATCCCATCCATAAC
Organism: uncultured Aquificaceae bacterium; assembly: GCA_964614295.1. Taxonomy (GTDB): domain Bacteria; phylum Aquificota; class Aquificia; order Aquificales; family Aquificaceae; genus Hydrogenobaculum. Next base: position 4,787 of record CAZTLC010000011.1, read on the forward strand.
ACATAGAGCATATACCGTTTTCTGATTCACAGGTAAGAACAGACCTAGCTTTTACTTGAACTATACCAGCTTGTTGTATCCTGTTAGCTAGTTCTTCGTCTACAATTTCGTTGACTTTTGCTATAAGCTCTTTACTGTTGGGGTCGTATATATCCTCTGCCAATACTCTACCCACCAATCTCTCTTTCAAAGATATTCTCTCTTCACCATTTTCTACGATAGGTTCTATTAATTCATATTTTTTTGTGCCGCAATCATGCTCTGTAATAACTACATCTTGAGATACATCCACCAATCTTCTAGTTAGATATCCTGCAAAAGAGGTTTTCAAAGCCGTGTCCGCGAGGCCTTTTCTAGCACCGTAAGTGGATATAAAATACTCTAAAACGGATAGACCTTCTCTAAAGTTTGATGTAATGGGGGTTTCTATAAACTCACCAGAGTGCTTTGCCATCAATCCTCTCATACCAGCCAACTGTCTTAGCTGGTCTTTGTTACCACGAGCACCAGAGTTTGCCATCATATATATAGGATTAAAAAGACCGGGTAGTTTTTTGTTATTTTCTATTTGCTCTGACTTTTCTATTTCGGAGAACATCGCTTTGGTAACATCTTCAGTGGTTTGGGACCATATATCAATAGTTTTGTTGTATCTTTCCTTATTGGTGATTATACCTTTTCTATATTGGTCTAAAACTTCATCCATCTGCTGAAATGCTTTATCCACCAAACGTTTTTTAGCTTTTGGTACCTTCATATCTTCAACACCTATAGAGATACCAGCTCTAGTAGCCATTTCAAAACCAAATTCTTTCAGCCTATCAAGAGTTTGTGCGGTTATTTCTGGACCGTAAGCCTTATGAATATCTGCTATCAGTCTTGATATGCTTTTCTTGTCCAGGACTTCGTTTACAAATCTAAAACCCTTTGGCAAGGCTTCATTTATCAAAAGTCTTCCTACATTTGTTTCTATGAATGAGTCTCCAAGCTTTACTTTGATAATCGCATGAATATCTATCTTTTTATTTTCAAAAGCTAAAAACGCCTCTTCTTTTGAGAAAAATGTTTTGCCTTCACCTTTTGCACCTTTTACATAGTTTGAAGCATAGAATAATCCTAAAACCATATCTTGAGATGGTAGCATTATAGGCTTGCCGTTAGAAGGAGAGAGTATATTTTGAGTAGATAGCATAAGAATGTAAGATTCCAATTGAGCTTCTATGCCAAGGGGTACGTGGACTGCCATCTGGTCTCCGTCAAAGTCTGCGTTGAAAGGTGGACATACCAAAGGATGGAGCTGAATAGCCTTACCTTCTACCAATATAGGTTCAAAAGCCTGTATTGACATCCTGTGAAGGGTGGGTGCTCTGTTGAGAAGCACTGGATGCTGCTTTACCACTTCTTCTAAGCATTCCCAGACCTCTGGTTGTTTTTGCTCAACCATCTTTCTAGCATTCTTTATAGAGGTGGCATACCCCTTTTCCTCAAGCCTTCTATAAACAAATGGTTTGAAAAGCTCTAAAGCCATTATTTTAGGCAAACCGCATTGATGCATTTTCAACGAGGGACCCACGACGATAACGGAACGACCAGAATAATCAACCCTCTTACCCAATAGGTTTTGTCTAAATCTACCTTGTTTTCCTTTTAAATAGTCTGATAAGCTTTTAAGAGGTCTGTTGTGCTGACTTACCACTTTACCCCTTTTACCATTGTCTATTAGAACATCTACAGATTCCTGAAGCATCCTTTTTTCGTTTCTCACTATGATATCAGGAGCATCCAGGTCTATGAGTCTTTTTAGCCTATTGTTTCTGTTTATAAGCCTTCTATACAAATCATTTAAATCAGAAGTGGCAAATTTACCACCATCAAGGGCTACCAAAGGTCTTAACTCTGGAGGAATCACTGGTAAAACTGTTAATATCATCCACTCTGGTCTATTGGAAGATTTGATAAAACCTTCTATAAGTTTTAATGTTTTTACTAGATTTCTCACCCTGGTATCGGAAAAGTCTTTTAAAACAACATTTCTTAAATCTTCTTGAATTTTATCAAAAACTGGAACACTTGGATTTTGCCCTCTTACATATTCAAATCTATACCTTATAGCATCCTTAGACGTATACCAATCTTCTCCTAAGTCTTCGTTTGATATCTCACCAGTTTTTATATTAAGGTATATACTTTCGCTGATGATGCCATGTAGCACATCCTCCAAAGACATCTGCATACTTTTTAGAGAAGTTGATATACCTATGCTATAGAGTTTTATCCTGTCGGATAAAAACATTATGAGCTTTTCGTACAGTTTTTTATGCTCTGCTTCCATTTTAGGGCCAAGGTCTTCAAAACCAAAGGTATAAGGTTTTAGTATCTTTTTGAGCTTGAAAGCAAAGGTTTCTAAATCTAAAATAGACAAGACATATCTTACAAACTCTGCACCCATTCCGCTTTCATATCTATTATCTACGCTGTAAGCAAATTCTTTTTCGTATTGTTCTTCTGTAACCACATGTAATCTCACGTGATAGGTGATGCCATCTCTTATGACTGGTATCGTATTTTCAGAGTTTGAAAAAGTAGCTTCCATATCTGGAGTTGGATATTCTATAACCAGATAAGATTCAAAGTATATAACCTTCTCTATATCTCTGGCGGATAGTCCAAGCAGAGTACCTATTTTTGATGGAGATGATTTTAAAAACCATATATGGGAGCAAGGAGTAGCCAATGTAATATGGCCAAAGCGTTCTCTTCTAACATAGGATTTTGTTACTTCTACGCCACATCTATCACATATAGTACCTTCAAATCTTTTACCTTTATACTTACCACATAGACATTCATAATCCTTTATAGGTCCAAATATCTTTGCACAGAAAAGACCTTCCTTTTCTGGTTTTAGAGTACGATAATTAAGAGTTTCTGGACGCTTTACTTCTCCATGACTCCAACTTAATATTTGTTCTGGTGAAGCAAGTAATAGTTTAATTTTATTAAAAGGCAACAAACCTCTTTTCATTAACGTTCCTCCTCTTTCTTATCCAAATCAACGCTGTCGCAGCTCTTTGGCTCACCATTTTCGCACATCACATTGAGTCCCAAAGATTTTAGCTCTCTAACAAGAACTTTGAAGGATTCTGGTATGCCAGGTGAATAGAAATATTTACCTTTTACTATGGACTCGTATGCTCTATTTCTACCCTCTATATCGTCTGATTTGACAGTAAGCATCTCTTGCAATGTATAAGCTGCGCCATGAGCTTCTAAAGCCCACACTTCCATTTCCCCTAAGCGTTGGCCACCAAACTGAGCTCTACCTCCGAGAGGTTGCTGTGTTACCAAAGAATAAGGACCTGTGGAACGAGCATGTATCTTATCCTCTACCATGTGTATAAGCTTTAGCATATGCATGTAACCAGTGGTTATTCTAAAATCAAAAGGCTCTCCAGTTCTGCCATCGTATAGTACAAATTTTCCATCTTCTGGTAAACCAGCTTCTTTGAGGAGTTCTTTTAAATCAGCTTCGCTACAGCCTTCAAAAGCTGGAGTAGCCATAGGTATACCGTTTTGAGCAATAAAGCTTACAACATTTCTAAACTCTTCGTCGGATAAGCTTTTGAGCATATTTTTGATAAAGTTCTTGTTTTCTCCGTTTTTATCACCTATCGCATAGATGCTTGCAATATACTCTGTGATTTCTGCTCTATCAAAATATTCATCTATCATCTCTTGAATCTTTTTACCTATGTATTTGGAGGCCATGCCTAAGTGTGTTTCCAATATTTGTCCTACGTTCATACGAGATGGCACGCCTAAGGGGTTTAAAACTACATCCACAGGAGTACCGTCTGGTAAAAATGGCATATCTTCCACCGGCAACACCACAGATATAACACCTTTATTACCGTGTCTTCCGGCCATCTTATCCCCAACTCTTATTTTACGCTTTTGAGCTATATAAACTTTTACCATTGCAATGACGCCGCTTGGTAAATCACTTTGTTTTCCTACGTTTTCTATCTTGTCTTCGTATATCTTGTCTATAACTTTACGTTGAGCCTGAGCTTTATCTCTTATCTCCTCTATCTTTTTTATAAGTCTCTTATCTGAGAAAAAGTTTTCTGGTTTTGTAATGATGAAATTAGCTATATTCTCAAAAAGTGCTTCGTCTATAATAGTACCTTCTTCATAGGTCTTTTTAGCAAGTTTAATAGGCTTATCTATGGCTTTACCAACCACTAGGTCTTTCACTATCTCGTTGCGTTTTTCGGTAACGAGATTTCGCATAAACTCTTGTTCTTTTCTTACGAGGTTTTTCTCTTCTTGTTCAACATGCTCCACGAGAGGATTTTTTTTGGTATCGCTTAGTTTTCTTGTAAACACTTGTACGTCTACTACGACGCCTTCTATTCCAGGTGGGCATCTTAAGGATGAGTCTTTAATATCTCTTGATTTTTCACCAAAGATAGCCTGCAGAAGTTTTTGCTCTGGTGTTAGTTGTGATTCACCGATGGGAGTAACTTTGCCCACTAAAATATCACCTGGTTTTACATAAGTACCTATCCTCACTATGCCATATTCGTCTAAGTTTGCTAAAGCCTTTTCTGGGATTCCGGGTATTTGTCTTGTAATCTCTTCATCACCTATTTTTGTCTCTCTGGCTTCAGCTTTTAACTCCTCTATATGGACAGATGTAAGAACATCATCTTTCACAAGTCTTTCTGATATTACAATAGCATCCTCAAAGTTATAACCACGCCACGGCATGAAACAAACTAACAAATCTTTACCGAGAGCTAATTCACCCATAAATGTGGATTGACCATCTGCTATACAATCTCCTTTCTTTATCTTTTGACCTTTGCACACTATAGGTCTTTGATTTACAGAAGTATTTTGATTTGTCTTTACAAATTTTAAAAGCCTATAAACATCAATACCCATATCAAGAGGGTCTTTTTCATCAATTTCCTCTGGATTTACCCTTATAACTATACGGTTAGAATCTACTTCTTCTACCACTCCGCTTCTTTTTGCAAGCACTACAGAGCCGCTATCTATAGCCACTTTGGATTCCATACCGGTACCTATCAGAGGAGCTTGGGTAAATATGAGGGGTACCGCTTGTCTTTGCATATTAGAACCCATAAGAGCTCTGTTAGCATCGTCGTGCTCTAAGAACGGTATTAAAGAAGCTGACACAGATATTATTTGTCTTGGAGAGACATCTATAAAATTTACATCTTGGGGTTTTACAATCTGAATGTCGTTTTTATACCTGGCTATTACCCTATCGCTTAAAATTTTACCCTTCTGATCAGTTGGAGTGCTTTGAGCTATAACAAAGTTTTCCTCTTCATAAGCTGCCAAAAACTCTATTTGGTCAGTAACAACACCATTAACCACCTTTCTATAAGGAGTTACTAAAAAGCCATATTCGTTGGTTTGAGCATATGTAGTCATAGATGTAACAAGTCCTATATTTTGACCTTCCGGCGTTTCTATAGGACACAATCTACCGTAATGAGATGGGTGAACGTCTCTTATCTCAAATTTTGCGCTTTCTCTGGTAAGACCACCTGGGCCTAAAGCGGATAATCTTCTCCTATGGGTTAAGGAGGATAGTGGATTTGTGTTGTCAAGATATTGGGAAAGTTGACCACCTTTTAAAAATTCAAACATAGAAGATACTAAGTATCTTGAATTTACCAAATCTTGGGCTTTTATAGTAGGATCTTCAGGGTTTATGGTAGCCACTTTATCCCTAAAAGTCTTTAACATTCTGGCTATACCTATGCGCGCTTGATTTTCTAAAAGCTCTCCGACAGGTCTCACCCTCCTATTTCCCAAATGAGCTATATCATCTTTTTTCTCCTTTCCAAATCTCACCTTTAAAAGGTATTTTATGGCATTTACCAAGTCTTTATGATTTAAGAATCTTGACTCTAAGCCAGTGTAGTCTCTAACTTCTACAGTTTTGTGGGCTTTTAAGATATTCTCCAGAATATCTTTGGTTAAGATGGTGCCTTCTTTGTGTTCGCCATAATCTTTAGCCAACTCTAAAACTGGCAATTCGTCAAAAGCTTCCAAATCTTCTGAGGTAAGAGTTCTTTTGTGTAGATAAATCTTGGCGTTTATCTTCACTCTACCAACTTTAGATAAGTCAAATCTTGCTATGTCTTGAAAATAAGATTCAAAGTAAGCTCTTGAGCGCTGTATGATGTCAGCCATCTCTTGCACAAAGCCTTCCATAGACCTTAACTTTACGTATATGTCTCTTAGACCTGTATCTTTTAGTGTAAACTGGGAATTTATTTTTACAGCACTTTTACCGTGCTGGTCTTTAGCCTTAGTGTCAGCGATTAGCGTCTCTAGTATTATCTTCCCGTAAAAGCTTTTAGTGGTTTTTTCAGATTGAACGGCGGTTAGAAGCTCTATATTTATCCTTTCGTCTTTTAACAATCTATTCAATATATTTATATCTTCAATATGTCTTTCCTCTATAAACTCTTCTTCTCTCTCCGTACCCTCTATCTTTGCTTTATATCTTAAAACAGCAAACATGTAATAAGATTCTAAGTCTTCTGGTTTATAAACTTCGCCGGTGGATTTATCTACTAATAAACCATTTTTTATCTCAAAAGCTTTAACATCTTCATAAAATTGAGACAATATATCGTAGGCGGTTTCAAGACCAAAAGCTCTTAGTATAGATATAGCGCTTATGCGTTTTTTATCTATGCGAGCGGTTATAACATCCGAGTTCGTGGAAAGCTCAAACTCTATGCGTGAACCTTTATCTGGATGGATGCTTGCGGTAAATATAGTCCTTGCAACGGTGCCTTCTTTTTGTCTATCTTCCTTGTCTGAGTAAAATATACCAGGAGACCTTATTAGCTGATTTACCACAACTCTCTCGCTACCGTTTATAATAAAAGTACCCACAGGAGTCATCAAAGGCATTTCGCCAAAGTATATCTTTTTAGGAGTGTCTACAAACTCTCCACTCTTTGTCTTTTTCTTGAGTCTTAGCATTATTCTTAAGGGAGCACTATAGGTTAAACCTTTTTCTTTACATTCTTCTGGAGTATATTTTTCTTTGTAAGATAGTATAGTATTACACTTTGGGCATTCAGTATTTGCACCTGCTAAAAAATCCACTTCTGGTTTATAACCACATCTATTGCATTCCCAATTTCCAATTTCGTAGCCTACATACTCTACTGATATCTGTTTATTGGTATCTTGGAACGGAAAAGAAGTTCTTAGTATATACTCTAAGCCTTGTTCCTTTCTTTCGGAAGGTTTTACATTGAACTGTATAAAATTTTCAAAGGATTCCTTAGGGACTTTTACCAAAAATGGTAAGTCTAAAAGCTCATTACGTCTACCAAAAAACTTTCTTGGTATAGCATGCTTTAATTTAAGCATAACTTCACCACCTTATTTAAATTTTAAAACAACTATAAAAAACAAAATACACCCCTCAAAAGGGGTGTGTTCCTCATCTGACAAAATATTCTTAATTATCAAAGCCTTATTTTACTTCTACTTTAGCACCAGCTTCTTCTAACTTCTTCTTTATGTTTTCTGCTTCTTCTTTAGAAACACCTTGTTTGACTGGTTTTGGAGCTCCATCTACCAAGTCCTTAGCTTCTTTTAAACCAAGACCGGTTAGCTCTCTAACAGTCTTGATAACGTTTAGTTTGTTAGCACCAGCATCGGTAAGTATTACATCAAACTCTGTCTTTTCTTCGGCTGCCGGGGCTGCCGCTACTCCACCGGCTGCTGGGGCTGCCGCTACCATTGCCGCAGCAGATACGCCAAACTTCTCTTCGAGCTTTTTCACAAGCTCAGCAACTTCCAAAACTGTCATGCCGCCTATAGCGTCCACGATTTCATCAATTGTAAGTGTAGCCATCTTTACAAACCTCCAAATAAATTTTTTAAGAGTTTTTAGTTTCTAAAGCTTTTAAAGTAAGCACAAGCTTCTGAGGAACAGCTTTTAAAGCCATCATTAGGCCAACCACTGGTGATTGAAGCACACCCATGAGTTTAGATACCAACACTTCCATGCTAGGCAAGTTGGCAAGGGCATCTATTTCTTTTGGTGTAAGATACTTGTTACCTAGCATACCACCTTTTATAAATTTTAAGGGATTATCCTTGTCCAACGTTTTGCACGTGTCAAAAACAACCTTGGCAGTTTTTGCTGGGTCTTTGTAGGAAAATATTACAGCGGTGGGTCCTATAAATATATCCCTATGATCATGTATTATCGTATTCTCAAAAGCTCTAAAAAACAGCGTTGTCCTGCCTACCAACATTTCAGAATCTATAGATTTTAGCTCTCTTCTCAAAGAAGTAGCCACATCAGCTGGTAAACCGTTAAAATTGAAAAATAGCACAAAATTGCTATTGGACAATCTTCTCTTGTATTCTTCTACAGTTTCTATCTTCTTTTGAAGTTTTTCCTTGTTCATACGACACCTCGCTTAAGCTACAGCTTCTTGTAATTGTTTTAACGTTGTGGATATGTCAAGCTCCACTGAAGGACTCATAGTTAAAGATATGGCTATGTTTTTTACATATTGTCCTTTAGCGCCAGCAGGTTTAGCTCTCACTACCGCGTCTATGGCTGCATATGCATTTTTCATTATATCATCTGGTTTGAAACTTATCTTACCTATAGGCATATGAACGTTCCCGGTTTTATCCACCTTAAACTCCACTCTACCTTTCTTAGCTTCTTCTACTGCTGTTTTTACGTTTGGTGTAACGGTGCCAGTTTTGGGGTTTGGCATGAGGCCTCTAGGGCCCAACACTTTACCAAGCTTACCGACCTTTGGCATCACATCCGGAGTAGCTATAACCACATCAAAATCTACCCAGGATTCTTTGAGTATTTTATTTATAAGGTCTTCACCACCAACATAATCAGCCCCAGCGTTTTGAGCTTCTTTTACAGCATCACCTTCAGCCAATACCAACACTTTTAGCTCTCTACCTAAACCAGCTGGTAAAACTAAGGAGCCTCTCACCATTTGGTCAGCATACTTTGGGTCTACACCCAACTTCATGGCAAGTTCAACAGTTTCATCAAATTTACGTTTTAATACATTTTCCATTTTCTTCAATACATCTATGGCCTCAGGTAAGCTATAAGCTTTGCCAGGTATTGTAAGTTTTAAAGCTTCCGTATACTTTTTACCTCTTTTCATAGTACTTACCCCTTATAACCTTCTATTTCTATGCCCATACTCTTAGCGGTGCCAGCGATGGTTCTCATCACCGCCTCAATATCTTGGGTATTCATGTCTTTAGCTTTTAACTGAGCTATCTCTTTTAACTGATTTACAGTTATCTTACCTGTTTTCTGACGCTTTGGGTCTGATGAACCCTTTTGAACTTTAGCCGCCTTCTTGAGCAAGAAAGAAGTAGGCGGTGTTTTCATTATAAAGGTAAAACTTCTATCTGCATAAATGCTTATTACTACTGGCACAACAGTACCAGGTTCCATATCCTTAGAAGCAGCGTTAAACTGCTTTACAAACTCCATTATGTTTACACCGTGTTGACCTAAAGCTGGCCCAACAGGTGGGGCTGGTGTTGCTTGCCCCGCTGGAAGCATCAATTCAACTGTAGCTGTTAACTTTTTAGCCATATGCTACTCCTCATATCTTTTCTACCTGTGAAAAATCAAGCTCCACAGGTGTTAATCTTCCAAATATACTAATAAGCACATTGAGCTTTTCCCTTTCTAAGTTTACCTCTTCTATCGTACCGGTAAAACTCATAAAAGGTCCTTCAATGATTCTCACTTGTTCACCTTTCTCAAAAATAGATTTTTTGGTTTTGAAACCTTTTTGAGCGTGAGCCAATATCTTGCTTACCTCTTCTTCTTTTAAAGGAGCTATTTTACCGCCAACCAAAACAGGTCTATATACGTGCGGAGCTTTTTCTATAGCCCTTAAAAGCCTATCATCCATTTGGGCTTTTATGAGTATATAACCGGGGAACATCTTGTTGTCTAATATTATTTTGGCTTCTGTTTTATTTTCCTTGCAGGTTATCTTTTGGCCTGGTTTTGATATCTCACCAGCCTTTATGCAATCGCCGTTACATTCTTCGCCTTCTTCTGATGGCACCACCTTTACAGTACCTTCTTCTATCCTAAATACCGTAACACATCTCTTGCCTAAAACGCTTATGTCCCTATGGTTTCCACGCAATGACAATCTATATTTTTCTTTGCCTAAGGCTTTTATCACCACTTTTTCTTCTGCGGGCAATACTACATCTTCCACCAGGTCGTTTATCTTGTCTAATTCTATAACCTTCATCAAAGATTCTTTAGCGGTGGTCTCTTTACCAGCTTCTACTTGCAGAGCATACCATTGCCTATCGTTCATAAACTACCACCCCAAATACCAAATATGAAAGACAAAACCTTTGTAAACGTTAAATCTACAATCCATAAATAAATACCAAAAAACAAAGAAAATATTATAACACTAATCGTCGCCCTCGTCACAAGTTTTTTATCGGGCCAAGATACTTTTCTTAATTCTTGCCTTACTTCTTTTAAGAAACTTAAAATTTTATCCATTTAAAATCCCAAAACTCATCGTAAGAGCGGGGCACGGAGGAGTCGAACCCCCAACCGCGGAATTTGGAGTCCCGCGCTCTGCCAATTGAGCTAGTGCCCCTATTTTACCTCTCTATGAAGTACATGTTTGTTGCACCAAGGGCAATGCTTCCTTATTTCAACCCTTTGAGGATGCTTTTGTCTATTTTTAGTAATAGAATAGTTTCTTCTTTTACACTCAGTGCAGGCCAATGTAATTATCTCTCTCATATCACTTTCCTCACTCTATAATCTTGGTGACAACACCAGCACCCACTGTTCT
>CAZTLC010000012.1:0-1486 GCA_964614295.1 uncultured Aquificaceae bacterium
TTTAACCTCCTTATAATCCGTGATATGAAGCAATCGCTGCGCTTATAAAAGCCACAAAGTCTTCTTTATCCTTAGGCTCTTCGTAATCAAACACCTCTTTGTGTTCTTCTAAATACTTTGTGGTAAAGTAACCGTTTCTAAAATCTTTTTCCTCTACAATCTTCTTAAGAAGGGGTATCGTTGTCTTTATACCTTTTATCTCATAAGTGTCTAAAGCTGCTTTTGTTCTGGCAAGGGCTTCTTCCCATGTTCTACCCCAGCATATTAGTTTTGCTATCAAAGAGTCATAATAAGGAGTGACTTCATAACCCACAGAAGCTGCACTCTCTATCCTTATACCAAAACCACCTGGCACATAGTATCTCTCTATGGTTCCTATGCTTGGAGCAAAGCTTTTCTTAGGGTCTTCTGCGTTTATACGGCACTCTATGGCATATCCATTAAACTTAACATCTTCTTGTTTTATCTCAAGCTTATGACCGGCGGCTATCTTTATCTGCTCTTTCACGATGTCTACACCGGTAACCCTTTCTGTCACTGGATGCTCCACCTGAATACGGGTATTCATCTCAATAAAATATATATTTCCTTCCAAATCAGAAACAAACTCCATAGTCCCGGCGCTATAATACCCTATTTCTTTGGCAGCTTTTGCTACTATCTCACCGTAGTGCTTTCTTTTGGCTTCGTTTAACACCAAAGAGGGAGCTATTTCTACGAGCTTTTGATTTCTTCTTTGCACTGAGCAATCCCTTTCCCCAAGATGAATGACATTTCCGTACTTATCTCCCAATACTTGGAACTCTATATGCTTTGGATTGGTGATGTATTTCTCTAAAAGTAGGTCTCCTCTACCAAAGGCTTTTTGAGCTTCACTATAAGCTGCTTCATAGTTTTTCTTCAGCTCTTCCTCATCTTTGCATATCCTTATACCTCTTCCACCACCACCAGCTGAAGCTTTTAAAAGCACCGGATACCCTATTTCCTTTGCTATCTCAACAGCTTCTTCCACAGATTTTAGTATCCCATCGCTTCCTGGCACCGTTGGAACACCAGCTTTTTTCATCACCTCTTTAGACCTTGCTTTATCACCCATGAGAGCTATTACTTCTGCAGAAGGTCCTATAAAGGTAATGCCATTCTTTTCACAAAGCTCTGCAAAACTTTCGTTCTCCGCTAAAAATCCATAACCTGGGTGTATGGCATCGGCTCCCACAGATTTTGCCAAATCAACTATCAGTTGGGCATTTAGATAGGTATCCAACGGGTTTGCTCCTATCGTGTAAGCTTCATCCGCCATCTTTACATGTCTTGCGGTAGGTTCTACCTCAGAGTATATAGCTACTGTAGGTATATCAAGCTCTTTGGCAGCTCTTATAATCCTACAGGCTATTTCACCTCTATTGGCCACTAATATCTTTTTAAACATATGCTTACCCCTTCTCTATTTTGAAAGTATATGATATTGGCGCCACTTGATTTACCA
>CAZTLC010000012.1:1586-15313 GCA_964614295.1 uncultured Aquificaceae bacterium
GCTTACCCCTTCTCTATTTTGAAAGTATATGATATTGGCGCCACTTGATTTACCAAGTAAGCTATGCTGCAGGTTTTGTTTAGGGCTGTCTCTATGGCCTGTCTTACATCCTCTTCTGTTAAATCTTTACCTTTGATTGCAAAATCAAGATATATTTTGGTAAACACTTTGGGATAAGTATCCCTTCTTTCGCTATCCGTGTTTACCACTATATCTTCTACATGCTTACCAGCCTTGTGAAGGGCTTCATATACATGAATACCCATGCACCCGGCTACAGAGTGTAACAAAAGTTCTGGTGGTCTTGGGCCTCTTCCCTTACCACCCACATAACCAGCGGCATCAATGGGAACCTCTATGCCAGATTCCCCTTTGCCAATGAAGTGAAAATCCTCTTTTTGCCTAACGGTAAGCTTCATATATCACCTCTAACATCAAAATTTTTCAATCTCATCAGCTATAGCATCGCCAAATTGAGATGTGGTTAAAGATATAGCTTCTATGCCCATCTTTTTGAAACCTGAGGCTATATCTGGTGTACCTTTCTTTTGGTTTATTACGCTTTTAATAGCTTTATAAATAAGGTTTGCAGCTTCATTAAAGCCTATATATTCAAGCATCATAGCCCCAGAAAGCGTTATGGATAGTGGGTTTGCCATACCCTTCCCAGCTATATCGTAAGCGGTGCCATGTGTACTTTCAAACAATGCATATCCATCCCCTATGTTTCCACTAGGTACATATCCAGGACCACCTACCAAAGCGGATGCTAAGTCTGAGATATAATCACCGTTTAAATTTTGGGTGATAATCACATCGTAATAATTTGGATTTAAAACAAGCTGCATAAGCATCTGGTCTGTGATAACCTTATAAAGCCTTGCTTGACCCTCTTTTGGCTCTCCTTCTGTTATTATCTTGCCTTCAAACTCTTGTTCTTTTGCCACTTCAAAAGCCCAATTCATAAACATACCTTCGGTGGCTTTCATGATGTTGCCTTTACCCGCCACCGCTATATGCTTTTTGCCATTTTGAAGGGCATATCTAAAAGCCTTCCTCACGTGTCTTTTTGTTTTAAACTGAGACATGGGTTTTACGGTGATACCTGCATCTTCTGGTATAGCTTCTTCTGATACATTCATCTGTTTTAGGAAAAACTCTCTTACCTTGTAAAAGTTTTCTGTATCTGGCATATACTCTATTGCCATATAAACATCGTCAGAGTTTTCTCTAAATACCACTACGTTTACTCTTTGAGGATTTGGTATTGGAGAGGGCTGACCCATCCAATAAACTGGTCTTATGGCGGAATAAAAATCCATTGACTGGCGAAGTGTTGCATTTAAAGATTTTCCGCCCTTTCCTACAGGTGTACCAAGAGGACCTTTTATACTTACGATGCTTTCTTTTAAAAGCTCTAGAGTCTCTTTTGGCATCCTGTCCATGCCCTTTTGCTCTGCCATATCACCAGCCAACACTTCAACCCAGTGTATAGCTTTAGAACCTCTATAGGCTTTTTCCATCGCCTTGTTTACTATTTTTATCATCTGAGGCGTAATCTCTGGTCCTATACCGTCCCCTTGGATGAAAGGAATGATAGGATTGTTTGGAACTTCCAACGTCTTATCGGCTTTTAACTTGATAAAAGAGCCTTCTTTAGGTATACTAACCTTAGAATCGTACCAGCACACGTTTTCCATCAAACACTCCTCAAAAAGTTGTCATAAAATATTAAATAATCTTATAAAAAAAGTCAAGTATTTTATACAAATTTTATCTTTTCGTAAGCCCTTATAAGATAAGGTTTTTCTATCTCATCTGGATAAGGGACTGGTCTATTCACCTCTCTAAAAAAGTTAACATTGTATAAAAATGCCAAGTTTGCTTCTCCTATGATGGCTTTTATCTCGGTATCTGTTAGGTTTAACGTATCCAAAGATGCCCTGTAGTTTCTTTTAAATTCTATTATATCTTTTATTGTATCAAACTCATAAAACCTGGTGCCTTTTCCATTTTCTAAATTTAGAGCGTTTTTTATCATGTCCTTTATCATCTGGCCACCTGATAAATCTCCCATATATCTTACATAGGCATGGGCTATAAGCAACATGGGTTCGTGCTTTGCCACGTAGCTTATCCTTGATATGTAGAGCTGTATTGCTACTGTTGGATATATTTGCTCTTCGTAATTATCTCCAAAGTAAAACTTCAAATCTTCTAGGATATACTCTCTTCTGAAGAGCTCTGGATAGTATATCTTTGATACGTAAGGGTTGTCCTTGTTTTGCTCTAAGGCATCCTCTAAGGTATTGTATATATAGTAAAGGCCAGCGGTTATCTTCTTCATATCTTCAAAAGTGGTTCTGGCCTCCTGCATATCCTGAGCTACAGTAGAGCTATCCGCCATGCTATGTATATCCCATATTCCTTCTCTTAAAAGCTTAGAAAACCCCATAACATCACTCCTCGTCTTTGTAGATTTCTACCAAAATATGGTCTTTTAAATCGGTTACTACTATGATATGAGTATTATAAACAAGGGGTTCTTTCTGTATAGCATCAAGCTTCTTATTGGCGTAGTAAACTTGAGCTCCCTCTGGTACAACACCTTTAAAATCTTTCATAGGATACGTTTTAACCATGCCTGGCTTACCTTTATAGCCATAGCTAAGACCCATTATAAAGCTTGCAAACTTGGACATCTTCCCTTTTCCGCCGGTTGGTGGTAGTATCATAACACTCTCCTATCTTTTAATTATATACGATTTTAAAATGGATAAGTATAATGTTATATTAAAAGCCTTAAAACATTATAATGAGGGTATATAAGAAAATATTAAAATTTGCAGTGCAAAATTAAAAAAAATGCATATATTTTTATGCATGATAGCAACATCTTCAAGGATTTATACCTTAAAAGATTATCTTAAGCAAAAGTATGGAAGAAGGGTCCAAAAGATAACGGTGGCTCTGCCGTTTACTTGTCCAAATATAGATGGCACCAAGGCTACCGGTGGATGCACATACTGCCTTACTGGCACAAGACCAGCCCATATATCACCGTTGATGGATTTACGAGAACAAATATCTTCTGGCATAATGCAGGCTAAAAGAAGATATGGAGACAACATATATTTTTACATCTACTATCAATCTTATTCAAACACCTACGGAGATTTGGATTTTCTAAAATCTGTTTACGATGTAGCATTGGAGTTTGAAAATGTAGTGGGTATAGATATAGGCACAAGACCAGACTGCGTTCCAGAAAATGTGTTGGAGCTTATACAAACTTATACAGATAAGCTTGATGTCTGGGTAGAATATGGTCTTCAAAGCTCACACTTTAGCACGCTAAGGTGGATAAATAGAGCTCATGGGGCCTCTGATTTTGTAGATGCGGTATTAAGGACAAGGAAGTATAAAGGCATAAATATATGTGCTCATCTTATAGTAGGTTTTCCTCAAGAAGATTTAGAGGACAACTTAGAAACCGCTAAGTTAATAGCTGCTTTAAATGTAGATGGGGTAAAGATACATCCTCTTCATATAATAAAAAATACCAAGATGGCAAAAGATTACTTAGAAAAACCTTTTAGGCTTTTAACATTGGAAGAATACGCTTATAGAGCTGCCAAAATACTAGAGATATTGCCTCAAAGTATGGTAATACATAGATTAACCGGAGAGGTAGAACCAGATAGGCTTATAGCTCCAGATTACTGCACATTTTCAAGGAAGTTGGAAGTGAGGGAAAGAATAGAACAAGAGCTTGCCAAAATGGACTCTTATCAAGGAAAGATATGCCCTTTTAATAGATGAAAAAGTATCACTGGAGCATAATATCAATATTTTTAATGCTATTTCTAGCTTTTATCAAGCTAGAGGTAGGGTTTCTATCTAAAAGTGTAGCTTTAAAAGCTGAAGGTATACACTCTTTATCAGATAGCCTTGCGTCTTTCATAGGTTTTATATCTATATATATATCAGAGAAAAAGCATGAAAAATTTCCTTATGGCCTTTACAAATTAGAAAACATAGGAGCGATGTTTATATCCTTCTTTTTATTTTTCGCTGCTTATGATATGACAACAGATGTTTTGTTTAGCCATTACAAGATAGACAAAGCTTATATATCTTGGGGTTTGGCGGTGGGTATTGTTTCTATGATAATTACCTTTGGATTTTCTTTTTTGGAAAGGCTTGCTGCCAAAAAACACAACTCCCCAGCTTTGATGGCGGATAGCGAACACATGCTGGTGGATGGTTTTGGAGCTTTTGTTATAATCCTCAACTTCTTATCCTTAGAATTTAAACTAAATTTAGATAAAATCTTTGCTAGCGTCATAATACTACTCATAATATATACAGGATTTCACATATTAAAAGAGCAGGTATTTGTAATCCTAGACGCCTCCGTAGATTCAAAGATGATAGAGCACATAAAAGATATAATACTTCAAGATTCGAGGGTAAAATCTGTAAGGAGGCTTTTAGTGAGAAAATCTGGAGATAAGATTTTTATAGATGCAGTCATTTCAATAAAATCCCACAACTTCAACCAATCCCATGCCGTAGTAGATGACATAGAAAAAGCTATCATGAGGGCGCTTCCTCAAACTGAAATGGTATTTATACACTATGAACCAGATGAAAATCCAGAAAATACCAGAATAGCTATTTTAACAAACAAAAACTTAGTGTCTGATTTTCAAAGCGCAGATATGATTCATGTGTATGATAATTTTGTACTAACGTTTGTATTAAAAGCCAAAGAAGAAGGTGAGAAAAAAGAGGATATCACCGCCAACGATATAGCTCAAGCGAAATCAGATTTTGTAATAGCATCAAACCATCCAAAGAGCAACAAAGCAAAATGGATACTTCATAAATACGGGGTTTTTATATGGGAGACAGAGAGCAAAGATATTCAAAAAGCCCTTGAGGAAATAAAGTCCTTCTCGGAAGGTTAGTAAAATATATTTAAAGCGCTCTCTTGCTTTTCAAAAAATGTTTTGTTGTCTTCTTCCGATAGTTCATGGTCATATCCCATAAGATGAACGATACCATGCACCAGAAGCCTCGTTAATTCTTGTTCTAAGGAAACTCCATATTCTAAAGCTTGCCTTTGAGCAGTTTCATGAGATATCACTATCTCTCCAAGGTAATAAGTATCTTCTATAAACTCGTTTATATTGAAAGACAAAACATCTGTGGGTTTATCCTTTTGTCTGTAATGTTTGTTTAGCTCTTTTATCTCATTGTCATCTGTTATATATATATCTAGTATTGAGCTTTTAAAATCAAAAAACTTCAATGTATCTAACGCTCTTTTTTTTAAAAAGGACTTTAGTTCTTTTGAAAGTTTAAGCTTCTTGTTTGTCTTGAGATTTATTTTGTTCATTGACTTTTTCGTAAGCCTCGTAAGCCTTTACAATCTTTTGAACTATCGGATGCCTTACCACATCCTTTTCATCAAAAAATACGAAATCTATACCTTTTATACCTTTTAATACATGTATAGCCTCTCTTAAGCCAGATTGCTCTTTTCTTGGCAAATCCACTTGCGTCATATCCCCAGTGATAACTGCCTTTGAACCAAAACCAATCCTTGTAAGAAACATCTTCATCTGTTCTTTGGTAGAGTTTTGAGCCTCATCTAGTATTATGAAAGCATCATTTAGCGTCCTTCCTCTCATAAAAGCCAAAGGCGCTATCTCTATGATATTTTTTTCCAAAAGATATGCTGATTTTTCATAATCTAGCATATCAAAAAGAGCATCGTAAAGGGGTCTCAAATAAGGGTCTACTTTTTCGGCGATGGAACCCGGCAAAAACCCAAGTTTTTCTCCAGCTTCTACGGCAGGTCTTGTCAATATTATCTTGTTTATTCTTTGGGTTTTTAGATAAGATATTGCCATAGCCATAGCAAGGTATGTCTTTCCAGTGCCAGCGGGTCCTATACCAAAGACGATGTCGTTTTGTTTTATAGAGTTTACATATATGGATTGGTTCTTTGTCTTTGGGGTGATGGCTTTCTTTCTATGGGTAATCAAAATGGTTTCGTATTCTATATCTTCTATCTCAATGTCCTCTTTTTCTTGATGGGTATAGGATATTGCCATATTTAAAACATCTTTTGAAGAAAGTGGGGATTTGGCATACTCTTTTGTTACATAGTTTAAAAACTCTAAAAAGCTTTCAACCTTTGATGGTTCACCCTTTACATGAAGCTCTTGGCCTCTTGCCACTATCCTTATATCAAAAAGCTCTATAAATTTTTTTAAATTTTCATCCGCCCTTCCTACGATAGCGTAAAATCTTTCGTCTATATCCCCTATGTCAAAAACTTCTTCTACTATATGGTTTTGCATTCGTATAAGTACCAACCCCTTGATACAATAGCTCTTTTCACATTATCATCAAGCCTGTCAAACACATAAACGCTAGAACCACTCCCAGACATATAAGGCTTATATCCAAAACTCTCTAAAAACCTCATCACCTCTCCTATCTCCTTGTATATATCTAAAGCAGCTTCTTGCAGATGGTTTTCAATGATGTTTTCTATGTCGCTTTCTTCTAAAAGCTTTAAAACACTTTCTAAAGATATATCGGTATCATCTCTTTTTACAAAAGCACTGTAAACTCTTTTAGTGGAAGCTTCTACATTTGGATAAACTATGGTAAGCTCCTTTGAAATAGGTTCTAAATCCATTATCTTATCACCAGCACCGTAAACCAAAGCACATCCACCTTTCAGGAAGAAGGGGGCATCTTTGCTAAAAGAGGACAAAAATGCTGATAACTCTTCATCTTTAAGTGGATTATCAAGCTCTTGGTTTAGATACTTTATAACAAAAGCCAAGTCTGAGCTTGCGCCACCAAGCCCAGCGCCCACCGGTATATTTTTTTCAATAGTTATTTTATAATCAAAAGTTTTTCCAGTTAAATTTGAAAAAGCCAAAACAGCATCATAGACTATATTGTTTTCAATGCTTTTAGAAAAAGCACCAACGCTTAAAACCTCTAACGTATAATGAGGTTCTATGTATATTCTATCGTATAGGTCTATCGTATGAAGTATACTAAATATATCATGATATCCGTCAGCTCTTTTCCCCTTAACCCAAAGGCCAAAGTTTACCTTGGCCGGAGCAAATAATACGACAACATCACTTTTCAATAGCATATTTTGTTTATCATTCATATTAGTTTATATTATAATCCAAAATACTTTTTTTCAATGATATAATGTATGTATGCATTATAAGATAGGTATTGCAGGATATGGCACCGTAGGTAGTGGTGTGGCAGAACTCCTCATAACCCACAAAGACCTCATCAAAGAAAAAACTGGAATAGAGTTAGAGCTTAGCGCTGTTTTAGATAAAGATTGGAAAAGAGAAAGACCTTTTAAAATAGACGATAGTCTAAAAGTAAACTCTGTGGAAGAGTTGATAAACAGGGCAGATATCGTAGTAGAACTAGTAGGGGGTGTTGGTTTTGCAAAAGAGCTTATAGAAAAAGCGATATCTCATAAAAAACACGTAGTGAGCGCCAACAAGCACCTTATAGCAGTTTATGGAAAGGAAATCTTTGAAAAAGCAAAAGAGTACAACGTAAGTATAGAGTTTGAGGCTTCTGTGGGCGGTGGCATACCTATCATAAAAGCCCTAAAAGAGGGGCTTGTGGCTAACAAGATAAACTATATACATGGTATATTAAACGGCACCACAAATTACATACTTACAAGCATGCTAGACGAGGGTAAAAGTTTTGAAAAAGCCCTAAAAGAAGCTCAAGATTTAGGCTATGCTGAGCAAGACCCAACCTTTGATATAGAAGGAATAGACGCCGCTCACAAGATAACCATACTGAGCTCTATAGCCTACGGAGGATACATAGATTTTAACGACGTTTATATAGAAGGAATATCAAACATAGACTTGTTAGATGTAGAGCTTGGCAAAGAGCTTGGCTATACTATCAAACTTTTAGCTATAGCAAAAACCACAGATGGAA
Source organism: uncultured Aquificaceae bacterium (assembly GCA_964614295.1). GTDB lineage: Bacteria > Aquificota > Aquificia > Aquificales > Aquificaceae > Hydrogenobaculum. Next base: position 9,612 of record CAZTLC010000012.1, read on the forward strand.
AGTTAGAGGTAAGGGTGCATCCAACTTTTATAAACAATCAAGAACAACTTGCCAAAGTATCTGGCGTTTACAACGCTATATTGATAGAAGGGGATTTTGTAGGAAAGAGTATGTTATATGGTAAAGGTGCAGGCTCTAAACCTACCGCTTCAGCAGTAGTATCTGATATCATAGATATAGCCAAAAGAGGAGACAAGCGTTTTCAAGCTTTTAATATAAATAAAAGCCTAAAACTAAACAAAGACTTTTACACAAGATACTATCTAAGATTTGAAGTGGAAGATAGGGTAGGAGTGTTGGCATCTATCGCAAACGTATTTTCTCAATACGGTATAAGTATAGCCTCTGTTTTACAAAAAGAGATGGTATGTAAAATGGCTAAAAAAGAAAACAGCCCCTTAGTACCCCTGGTAATACTTACACACAAAGCTTATGAACAACGCATTAAAAAAGCCCTTCAGGATATAGAAAATCTTTCTGTGGTAAAAGGAAAACCCATCTTAATAAGGCTTGAAGAAGAATGATTGAATATGCAAGATATAATTTTTTTTGTATAATATTTGATATGGAAAGAAAAATATTTAAGAGGATTAAAAAGTGAAATCTATAGTTGGCTTAGATATAGGTACAAGTAAAGTAGTAGCCTTGGTGGCGGAGATAGATAACTACGGGGATACACACATAGTAGGTATAGGTGAGGCGAAAGCTCAGGGTATAGACAAGGGCTCTGTAACTAAGCTTGATTTAGCAGCAAAGTCTATACAGAAAGCCTTAAAAGAAGCTGAAGAGATGTCTGGCTATAGAATAGATGGTGTTTTTATCTCTATATCTGGGGTTAATATAAAAAGCCAAAACGAAAGGGATACTATAAGTGTATCTCCAATGCCTTCTGATGTAGATGAGCAAATAGTAGATAGGCTATTAGAAAGAGCTGTAGCGAAGGCTAAAGAAGAATCTTATGATATACTCCACACTATTCCTAGAAATTTTATTTTAGATGACCAAGAAGGCATATTAGACCCTGTGGGTCTTACTGGCTCTAGATTAGAGTGTGATGTGCACATTATAAAGGCTGGTGTTTCACTGTTAAGAAACGTTGAAAGAACTGTTGGCGTTGCAGGTTATAAGCTTAATGGGAAAATGTTTGCTGGGCTCGCATCAGCTGAATCATCCCTTACCGAAGAAGAAAAGCTTGAGGGGGTACTTCTTATAGATATAGGTCATTCTATCACAAACTTTGTTTTATATATGAATGGACAACCAGCGGTATCTGGGACTGTGCCTATCGGAGGGTACAATATCACAAGAGATGTAGCTCATTTTATGAAAATATCTACAGAAGAGGCGGAGCGTATAAAGTTAGAAAGTGGAGTAGCTTTTGTAGACTTGATAGATGAGATAGAAAAAATAAAAATAAAACCCCGTGGTGAAGATAAAGAGGCTATGATACCAAGAAAAAGTTTAGCGGAAGTCATTCAGATAAGACTTGAAGAGATTATGGAAAAGGTAGTGGAGAGAATAAACAGTTCTAACATAAGATTAGAGAATATAAACGCAGGGGCTGTTATAACAGGTGGTACTGCTAAGTTATATGGTATGAAAGATTTTGCCGAGCATTACCTTGATATGGCTGTAAGAATTGGATATCCATTAAATATAACAGGTCTAAAGGAGAAGCTACAAGACCCAGCCTATGCATGTGTTTGCGGCATAATAAAATTAGCCCAAACTGTGAAAGATATAAGCTACACAACGCCTCAAAGGCCCACCCAAAGGCATGTACCATCAAGAAGCTCAAGCAATATTTTACGAAAAATATTAGATTTTTTTAGAGATTTGATATGAGAAGAAGCGCAGCGTATATATTGGCACTTGTTCTTCTTGTTTTTGCCGCTTATTACGGCTTTTATGATAAAGATTCTGCTAGAGCCATAACCTATCAGAAACCAAGCCCAATTCCTTCATTTAGTGTAAGACTGGTATATAAAGACGGCGTCCCTACCAACAAAGTTATCAGTATAAACGATTTTAAAGGGCACTATACATTGGTAAACTTCTTTGCCTCCTGGTGTCCACCTTGTAAAGCGGAGCTCCCTCTTTTTGAACAAGCCTATCAGAAGTTTTCCCCCTATGGGTTTAGAATCCTTGCCATAAGCATGGATGACAATGAAAACGCCTTGATGTCTTTTTTAAAAGATAAACATTTTACCTTTGACATTGCTATGCATAGTCCTGGCCTTGGTTCTAAGTTTAACATAACTGGGCTTCCCACATCCTATCTTTTAGACCCTAAAGGCAATATAATAAAAGTAATATACGGAGAATATACCACCATAAACCAAGACCTCTCAAATATATACTTCAATATTAATGAGCCTCGTTAAGAAAGTCACTATATATATAAGTATAATATCGTTGTTGTCCTACATAGCTGTTTTGGTAGGAAACAGGATTATAACCAAAAAAGAGATAGATACTAGAGTAATGAAAGAGTACGATGATACGTACAAAATATATAAAGCCACTTTAGATGAGTATAAAGATATGCTAAGAAAAAACGTCTTTAGCCCAGATATCGTATTAAAAGCCCAAAACGATGCATACTGCAGTGAAAATATATCAGATGCTATAGTGGTAAGATATCTTAGCTTAGGGATTTATAAAAACACTCAAAACGGTTGCGAATATTTTGGTGTTTACGCCTATAAGCCTCTTGATTCTTTATCAAAAATAGAAGACATAAGCTGGGTGGTGGTACTTCACACGGATGTGATAAAAAAGCTATACAAGGGGCAAAGCTTTTGGGATAACTATGTGGGAGGTAAAACTATAACAAAAAAATACATTATTGATTCTTATAAAGATTCTAATGCCTTAAGCATATTTCTATATTCAAGAAAATCAAATATAATATCTTACAAGGTGGAAAATTTGGGGGGAGATTATTATCTTATAATGGAAATCCCTGTCATAAACGCATCTGGTATAGAGCTTGGCAACATCTACCTTATGAAAAATATCTCTTGGATATATAAACAAGAGCATAGGCAATTTTTAGTGCTTACTATATATGGTATCATATTTACATCTATACTTCTTATAACCATAATGTTTATAATATCAAGCATTATAAAGGATATAAATAGTCTTCTGAGGGTGGCTTTAACTTTAAAAGAAAAAGATTTTCTTCATTTAGGTGAAGTAGAAAAAGACCCTATATTGGAAAAGGATATATCAAAATTAAATGAAATTTCTAAACTAAAAAAGATAACTTATCTTATGGCTATAGAGATAAAAAACCTTGTAAACGAACTTCAAAAAGATAAAGAGAAGTTTCAAGATATGGCTTACAAAGATGCTCTTACAGGTATATACAACAGAAGGTTTTTCTTTGAAGAGGTGAGCACATTGATAGAACAAGCAAAACGCTCAAACACACCTATATGTATAGCAATGTATGATATAGATAACTTTAAAAAGGTAAACGATACTTATGGCCATGATATGGGGGATGTGGTCATAAAGGATTTTGCAAAAATCATCACAAATTCTATAAGAAAATCAGATATACCTGCAAGACTTGGTGGTGAAGAGTTTGCAGTATGCTTTTACAATACAGATATTAAGAATGGCTTTAAAGTGGCTGATAAGATAAGACAAAACTTTGAAAACTCAACACACACTTTAGGAGATATCACTATAAAATGTACCTGTAGCGGCGGTATATGTCAAATTACTGAAGATGATAATCTTGACAGCGCTATTAAAAAAGCAGATGAAGCTCTTTATGTAGCAAAGCGCACCACAAAAAATAAAGTAGTCATGTATGAAGAGGGTATAGAAGATGAGTCTAGAAATTCTTAACGTAAGCCTTTGTCAGATAAATACCATTGTAGGAGATTTTGAAAAAAATTTCAATAAGATATGTGATTTCATATCAAAAGCAAGAGACTCTCATATCATAGTTTTCCCAGAGCTCTCCTTGTGCGGGTATATGCCCCAAGACCTTATATATAGTCAAAAGTTTATAGGATTAAATAGTATTTACTTTGAAAAGCTAAAAAACTATTCAAAAGATATAGACAGTCTTATCGTGATAGGTTTTATAAGAGAAGATAGAGCTATTTACAACTCATTGGGGATTTTGTTTAGAGGAGAGGTATATGGCTTTTACGATAAAAAATTTTTACCAAACTACAACGTATTTGATGAAAAAAGATATTTTAGAAAGGGGGATAAAGATTTAACGATAGATATAAACGGTATAAGATGTGGTTTTTCCATATGCGAGGATATCTGGTATCCAGATGGCACAGAAAGAGAAGATGTTTTAAAGGGAGCTGAGGTACTTATAAATATAAACGCATCTCCATATGCTTTAAACAAGCAAACCTTTAAAGAACACTTTTTAAAAGCGAGGGCTTCTGATAATCTTTGCTTTGTAGTTTATACAAACTTGGTGGGGGCAAACGATGAGCTTGTTTTTAACGGAGAAAGCCTTGTTATAAATCCAAAAGGACAGATAATAGCTAAAGCAAAAGCCTTTGAAGAAGATATTTTAAATGTAAGCTTAAATATGAAAGAGGTTTTTACAAGAAGGCGATCTGACTTAAGATGGCAAGAGGTTTGCGAAGTTGTACCCTCTTGTGTAAATATAAATATCTCAAAAACCACACATTATAAAAGCATCATAAACAAAACACTATCAAAGGAAGAGGAGCTTATAAGAGCTATTACGGTCTCTATTAGAGATTTTTTTGAAAAGCAAGGATTTTCAAAAGCTGTCCTTGGACTATCAGGCGGGATAGACTCTGCTTTGGTGCTTTATCTTGGAGTTTTAGCCCTCGGTAAAGAGAATATAAAAGCTGTTTACATGCCCACAACTTTTAACAAAGAAGAGTCTTACAAAGACTCAAAAACCCTCTGTGAAAATTTAGGAGTGGAGCTAAAACTCATACCTATAGAAAAAATAAGAAACGTGTATGAAGAGGTTCTTGATTATAAAAATTTTGATGTGGCGGATGAAAATTTGCAAGCAAGGATTAGAGCAAATATACTATTTTATATATCAAACAAGGAAAACAGGGTAGTGTTGTCCACCTCAAACAAATCCGAGTCTGCAGTGGGTTATACCACCATATATGGAGATATGGCAGGAGGATTTTCACCCATAAAAGACCTATATAAAACAGAAGTGTATGAAATAGCACATTTTATAAACAAACACGGCGAGATAATACCAAACACTATAATCCAAAAACCACCCTCCGCAGAGCTAAGGCCAAACCAAAAAGACCAAGATTCGTTGCCCCCTTATGATATTTTAGATAAAATTTTATGGCTTTTAATAGAAGAGTACAAAGACAAAGAGGATATAGAAGGGTTTGATAAAGATATGGTAGAAAAAGTGTATGATATGCTTATAAAAGCTGAATACAAAAGAAAACAAGCCCCCATAGGACCAAAACTACACGAAAGGGCTTTTGGTATAGGCTGGAGATACCCTATTGTAAGAAATAAAAATATTTAACGCATCCTTTCTGGCGGGATACGTTTGGTGGTGTTTGTGGGTTCGCAGTTTGATGTTAATTCTTTCTTAGCAAGGCCTGGCGGTAATCCGTTCTCAAAACCCATCTTTCTACCCCTTTGCCATCCTGGAGGCACATTGCATTGATTGTTATAAGTATTAGAATAAGCCCCGC
>CAZTLC010000013.1:0-14909 GCA_964614295.1 uncultured Aquificaceae bacterium
CTCCTAAAACTTGTTATTTGTATAATCGGAGGTTTTTAAAGTTTTTTTAGTTTTTATAAAAGTTTTAATATATTTTGCCATATTGGTTCTACTTTTATTTTTGTTTCATCGTCAGTTTTGGCTACCTCTGGCCAGACTCTTTTATATCCTTCCTCTTTCCACTTGGTGGTGGCATCTATTATAATCTTACCACCAAAACCCACTTCATTGGTAGCATGGTCTAAGACATCAATGGGTCCTTTGGTGATGACAATATCCCTTGAAGGGTCTGTGTTGTTGCCCCATATCCATAACACTGCATCAATATCATGAACATCTACCCACTCATCAAAAACTACTATGTATTTTTCCAAAGACATAAGACCAAGTCCCAACAAAGCGTAAGCCACTTTGAAAGCATGACCAGGATATCTTTTTTTGATAGACACAAAACAGAAGTTATGAAATACCCCACTGGCAGGAAGATGGTAATCCACTATCTCTGGTAAGTTAAACTTTATAAGTGGTAAGAATATACGTTCTGTGGCATAGCCAAGATATTTATCCTCTTGGGGTGGAGGGCCCACTATCGTAGCCATGTATATGGGGTTTTCTTTTGATAGTATTGCACTTATATGCATAGCTGGGTATTTGTCTATTGGTGTGTAAAAACCTGTATGGTCTCCAAAAGGCCCTTCATCTATAAGTGGTTCTTCTGGGTCTATATAACCTTCTATTACAAAATCTGCATTTTTTGGATACTCTATATCTACGGTCTTTCCTTTTACAAGTTCTACCGGATTTTCTCTTACCATACCCACAAAAAGATACTCATCTACTTCTGGTGGAAGTGGTGCTGACGCACTGTAAGTACATACTGGGTCTCCACCTATTGCTATGGCTATTGGTAGCTTTTTACCAAGCTTTTTGGCTTTGTGAAAGTGTGAATTTCCATCTTTGTGTATTTGCCAATGTATTGCCAATGTTTTATCTTCTAAAAGCTGAATACGATACATCCCTACATTTCTAATACCAGATTCTGGGTCTTTGGTGATAACTTGTGGAAGCGTGATATATCTTCCACCATCTTTTGGCCAGCATTTTAATACAGGTATATCAAAAACACTTTCACTAAAAACTTTGTATGGATTTTTACTTTCTATTTTTGGTAATGCATCGTTTAGCTTTTTTAGTTCTGGAAGCTTTTTTAGCTTTTCTAAAAATGTGTTTGGTATATCTGGTTTTAACACTTTGTATAGTTTCCAGCCTATATCTTCTAAATTTTCGTATCCAAATATTATGTTAAGTCTTTTATAAGAACCAAAGGCGTTTGTAAGGACAGGTACGTTGTAGCCTTTTACATTTTCAAAAAGAAGAGCTTTTGGGTTTTTGGTTTTACACATCCTATCTGTTATCTCTGTGATTTCGTAGTATATATCCACTTGTTCTTTTACCCTTATAAGCTCTTTTTCTTTCTCTAAGATATTGACAAGCTCTTCAGTGCTTTTAATGTTTCGCATATTTTAAATATATCCTGTTTTTTTGGCTTTTCAAATAGAAAAATGCTCTTTTGAAATGATAATACTCTCTTTATCAAGTTTTAGTAAAAACGGTTCTTTAGCGGGTATTAGATATTTTCCGTAATCTATCTCTATATAATCTGTATTACCGTGTCTAAATACATTTGTAAGTTTTCCTATTGGAGTTCCATCTTCTAAACTTACATGTTTTCCAAAAAGTTCAAAAAGATATATCGTATCTTCTTTTTTTGGTAAATCTTCTACGTTGGCAAAAACCGTGGCATTACAAAAGCTCTTTGCCATCTCAAGGCTCTCTATACCTTTTATATGGCATAGCACCTTATCGTTTATCTTTTTAAATATTACGTTAAAAGCCTTAAACTCCTTAGTCCGTTTGTTTTGTAAATATATTTGTTTTAGGTTTTTAATATAAAAATCAATATCTTCTTCAAATTCAAACTCTATCTCAATATCACCTTTTACACCAACGGTGGATAAGAATCTTCCTATTATTATCTTGTTATCATTCATTTTTTAAACTAAGTTTATATCCTACTCCCCTTATGGTTTTTATATATTTTCCGAAATTCCCAAGCTTGTCCCTTAGATGTTTTATATGTACGTCCACGGTTCTATCGTTTATATCTGTGCCATAAGACCATAGCATATTTATTATCTTATCCCTTGTGAGTATCTTGTCTATGTTGTCCAAAAAGTATCTTAGTATCCTAAACTCTGTTTTTGTGAGGTTTACAAGTTTGCCGTCAATGGTGGCTTCCATCTTATCATCATCTATTTCCAAGTTTTCTAATTTGAGTTTGCTTGTGGTGTTTATTTTCTTATATCTATTTAAAATAGCTCTAACCCTTACTATAAGCTCTTTTGAAGAAAAGGGTTTTGTAATATAATCATCTGCCCCAGCGTTAAAACCCTCTATCTTATCTTCTTCTTCTGATTTTGCTGTAAGAAAGATAATAGGTATATCTTTATAGAGGACATTTTGTTTTATTATTTTGGCGATTCTAACCCCATCGTAACCTGGTAGCATGATATCAAGTATTACTATATCAGGTAGTGCTTGTTCCAGGCTTTTAAAAAAGTCATTACCGTTTGTAAAATGTTTTACTTCAAACCCCTCTTTTTCCAAATTAAAAACAAGTATATCCGCCAAATCTATATCATCTTCTACAATATATATTAGGTTTCCCATATAAGTTATTATAATGTAAAATCAAATGTGCTATAATATTAGTCAATTTCTAAAGGAGGCAACATCTTATGAACCTCTATGAGTTTGAAGCTTATGATAAGATTTTTAAGAAGTACGGCATACCTGTTTTAAATTATATGTATGCTGACCATATCAACGACGATTTGAAAGATTTTGCCAACAAGCTTGGTGAGTCTGTGGTAAAGTCTCAGGTATTGGTAGGAAAACGTGGTAAGGCTGGTGCTGTGAAACTCTGTAAAACACCTGAAGAGGCTATAGAAACCGCTGAGGCTCTCTTGCAATACCCAGTTTACGGTGAGATGCCAGTTGGTATCATACTATCTGAAAAAGCAAAGATACTGAAAGAGCTATACGCTTCTATCACGTATTCCACAGAAACAAGAACACCTGTGCTGGTGATGAGTTTAGAAGGCGGTATGGATATAGAAGAGGTGCCACCAGAAAAGGTAAAAACCTTTAAGATAAATCCATTGGAAGGCCTATATCCTTACATGGTAAGAGAATATCTTATGGATATGGACTTTCCAAAAGAGTATATAGGTGTTTTAAGGGAGTTGTCGGAAGTTATAACAAATCTTTACAAAGCTTTCTGGGAAACGGAAGCAAGGCTCATAGAGATAAACCCACTTGCTATATGTGATGTAAACGGAAAGCAAAAAATATATGCTCTTGATGCGGTGGTAACAATTGATGATGACGCTTCTATTCCTCCTTCCAAGATATACGGTGTTAGAAGTGCGATGAAAAGACCGCCTACCCAAAGGGAGATAGAAGCCTCTCTAATAGATAGAGATGACCATAGGGGTAAAGCCGGTTCTTATGTGGAGATTGATGGAGATATAGCTCTTATGACTTTCGGTGGTGGTGGTTCTACGGTTACCATAGAAACTTGCTACAACATAGGTTTAAAACCTGCAAACTTTACAGATATAGGTGGAAACCCTCCCGCTGAGAAGATGTACAAAATAACCCGTATTATACTATCTAAACCTGGTATAAAGGGTGTATTGGTATGTGGTGGTACTGCCAACAATACACGTATAGATGTTACACTTGGTGAAGGTGTGGCAAACGCCATAAGGGATTTGAAGAAGGAAGGTAAATTAGACCCAAACTGGATATGGGTAGTAAGAAGAAATGGTCCTGAGGCACAGAAAGGTCTAAAGATGCTTTATGAAGCTATGAAGGAATGCGGTGTAAAAGGTGAGATTTACGACTCTTCTTTACCTCTTACCGAAGCACCCGTTAGATTGAAATATCTTATGGAACATCAAGTTAAAAGCGTTGATGATAATGTAGCCGAAGATTTAGGAGTGTAAGGAGCGTGTTATGAAAGGTACTGTTTATCTAAACGACAATACAAGGTTTGTGGTAATAGGTATTACAGGAAGAGAGGCTTCCCAAGTGGTTACGGAAACAGAAGCCCTTTACCCTGGCTATATAAAGGCAGGCGTGACACCAGGAAAAGGTGGTGCAAGTGTAGCAAATGTCCCTGTTTACAACACCGTTAAAGAGGCTTTATCACATCATCCTGAGATAAATGCAGGTCTTATATATGTACCACCTGTATCCGTTAAAGATGCTGTTATAGAGCTAGTAAACAATGGTATAAAACTTATATACATAATAACAGAGCATGTACCTATAAGAGATACAACATATTTCTACAACTATGCTAAAGAAAGAGGTGTTATCATAGTAGGCCCTACGTCCCTTGGTGCAATAGTGCCTTCTGTGCCTATAAGAGTAGGTGCTATAGGTGGCAAAGACCCATCTATCGCTTACAGACCAGGAGGTCTTGTGATACTTTCAAAATCTGGCGGTCTTACTACCACCACTGCTGAGATGATGATGAGAAGAGGTTGGGGTGTTTATACTGCTATAGCCCTTGGTGGAGATGTGATATCTTGCACTACCTTTGAAGATGTTATAAGAAATATATACAACGATTCAAATGTAAAAGCCCTTATAATACAAGGTGAGGTAGGCGGTACCTACGAAGAAAACGCCGCTATGGCAATATTAGAACTCTATAAAAAAGGTAAGTGGAAGATACCTGTGGGGGCTTTTGTGGCTGGAAGATTCCAAGAAAATTTAGAGGGTGTGTCTTTTGGACATGCTGGCGCCATTGTGGAAAGGGGCAAAGGTAAAGCGAGCACAAAGATAAAACTTTTTAATGAAGTTGGTAAAGAAACTGGTCTTGTAAAGGTAGCTGAGTTTTATCACGATTTACCAACTTGCTTAGAAGAGCTTGGTGTTCCAAGAGACTTTGAAGATACTACAGGAGCTTCTGTAAAACCTCTATATTCTACAATATAAAACTTTCCCCCTACGGAGGGGGGCTTTATGATATACTGGATATCTCTTTTTTTAGCTCTTTTTCTAAATGCCTTTTCCAATATAGCTGTGAAAATTGGTGCTATTAAAAGCTCAAAACTTTTTATACTCATGGGTCTTATCGGTTTTGGGATTCAATTTTTGTTTTACGCTTTTTCATTGAAGAAGATAGATTTAAGCATCGCCTATCCTATAATGGTGGGTAGTGGTTTTGTGATTATAAGCTCGTTCTCCTATCTTTATTTAAAAGAGCATATGAATATATATGATTTCATAGGTATGTTTCTTATATTTGTGGGGGTTTTACTTATAAGCATAAGATAAAATATTTTTATGAAAAAGTTTTTAAGGGGTTTTGTTTTTATCTTAGCCTTTTATTTTTTAGTGCTAAACCCCGTATTTTTTATATACAAACACCATGTAAGTTTTGGTTATAAAGATGGCTATTTTTATATAGAAAATTTGGCTTTTAAAATAGATGGTAAGGATATAAATATAAAAAAGCTAGTATTTTATAGGCTTGGTTTAGGTATAAGAGGGCTTTCTTACAAATCAAAACCTTTATTTTTCTATCTAAAAGATGGGGATTTATACCTATATAAAAAGCGTATATACGTTGATACCAACGAACTAAATATAATTTTGGTAGCTCAGGACAATAAACCCTCAAATGTGCCAGATTTTAACCTAAGATTATACGAAAGATTTTATAAGCTTTTCCATGTACATGTAAGAGACCTCTATATAGCTGGGACAAACAGGTTTTCAGATGAGGCTTTTGCTCTTTTTATACCAGATACTACCCTTGCAAACGGTATCCTTCATACAAAAGATTACGCTCACTATGTTTATCTTGCTAAAAGCTCAAAACATGAACTTTATGTATATGTGCCAAAGGCTTATCTAAAGGGTGGTTATTTTGTGGCAAAGGATGTTAACGCCGTATCTTCTTTGTATGATTTTAATATAAACTTTTGGTGGCATCATAGGATAGGAAAAGCTATAGCCTCTGGTTTTATAATGCCTATAAAAACCCATGTTTTTGAAAGCTCTATCTTAAAGGGCGTTTTATACGCTTTTATAAAAAATAAAGACATAGATTTCACCTCAAACCTAAATATAGATTATATAGATATACCAAAGCTAAAACCGATAAAAAATGCATCCTTTAACCTCAAAGGCTACGTTTATTCTAAGAAAGGCGTAGGTTTTAAGGGCGTTTTAAAAAGTCCTCTGGCAGTCCTTGATATAGACTATACTGATAAGCACAATGATTTTAATATAAAAATAAAAAACCTACATCTAACCAACAAAGACATAGCTAACAATATCAAGTATCCTATAAATTTATATGGGGGCGGAAATCTTTTTTATAGTATTGATAACAGATTGCTTAATGTAGATTTAAAGCTTTCAAACGTATATATATATAAATACGCTTTTAGTATGGGGCTTTTAAAAGGAAATCTTGATTTTAAGAAAGAAAGTAGTGGCAGTCTAACTTACGCTTTGTATGGAAAGCAAGATATAAGAGGTGATATTGCCTTTTACAAGGATAAGATTTTAACAAATATGCATCTATCAAATTTTTATCTATCTTACAACAAGATAAGGGCAAAAGTTGATGGGCTTTTAGAGGTTAATCTATATCCAGAGTTTTTTGTGGAAGGGTTTTTAAACATACCTTCCATAAAGCTTCCATACGTTAATATAGGTTCTTTGCCAGTATATATATCTTATAAAAACGATATACTAAGAGCTTCCAGCAACTCCTCTTATATGGACGCCTTCTTTGTTTATCAAAACAATATATTAAATGGTTATATAAAACCAAAGCACATCATGGTTTATAAATATGTAAAAGATACCATATATACCGCCGATATCTCAGGGGGTATTGTAAATATATCAAACAACAGTATAGATATAAAAGATGTGGGTTTTAACGCTTCAAACTCTAAAAACCTTTACGCTTTTGGCAGTATAAATGCCTCTGGCATTTTTAAAAACATCAATGGAAATATCCACATATCCAATGCAAACTACAGATTTTTAAAAAACATAAGAGGGGATATACTATTTTCTTATCAAAACAATACCTTAGACCTAAAACCCACTTTGCAAGAGCAAGACTTTTTACTTACCTCAAACTTAAATATATCAAAAGCTATAAACTTCAGTGCAAAGCTGATAGGGAAAAACAAGATTTTGCATATAAATTTGGCTCTTAATGGTCAAGTTGATAATCAAGAGAATGTAAACGCCTCTGGTTTTATGGTTTATAAAGGTGTTAAAATACCTATAAACTTTTACATAAAAGAGAATGGCGGTGTATATACTATGTATGGAAAAGGTTTTGATATAAGGTATAAAAACCTCCGTATAAAGCTTGCAAGCTTAAGAGGAAGTTCTAAAAAGGATGAAAATATAGCATGGGTGAGCGATGGGTTTAGGATTTATCTTTACAATCAACCTATTTTAGAAAGCTCTACTATAAGCGGTATTTTGAGTTTAAAACCCTTTTACCTAAAATCAAACAAAACAAACATAGATGGGCTTCTCAAAGGAAACCTTTATTTTGGATACGATAAGAAGATTTTTGTAAGCTCAGAAGGTATTATGGATATAGATGACACACTCGCTTTTATAAAGTCAAAGCTTCCTTTCTTATTAGCAGGTCATATAAACTATGCTCTTAATATAGATAATAATGATATGAATATTTATCTTAAAAGCCCAAAACCAGTTCTCCTTCTTTCAAAATATCTATCCTTACCCCTCTATAGTGATATAAACCTTGATATCAGGAGTTCTCAAGATGGTTATTTCACACCTATAAACCTTGTGTTTTCTTCCTCTGATAAAAAACATTCTATAGCTTTTCATATAAAAGCCTCTAAAAACAACATATATATAAATTCTAATATGAATAGCCTACCAGTCTACCTTTATTCAAAAAATGGTTACTACCAAGGATTTTTAAATGGATTTGTGGATACAGATTACGTTTTTAAAAACCTCTCATCCTTTATAAACGTAAAGGGCTCTTTTGACCCATCTGGGCTTATATACATTAAAAACCTTTCTTTTAGTGCATCTTCTCAAAACTCCTCTAAAATCCCAAAAAATCTTGATATGAGCATAAATATTAAAAATTCAGCACCGATGACAGTGATGCTACCAGAAGGAAACATATATACAGGTATAGAAGGGAGAGTTTTTGCAAAGAATGGCAACCTCGGCTATAATTTGAATTTAAAGGCTTTTGGCGGTGAGCTTACATATTCTAACAAAACGTTTTATGTAAGGCAAGGTATGTTAAAGCTAAGAAACAATAAAAAATATATAAACGTCCTTTTGATGTCACCAGGGGACTCTTACAACACTTATATATCTTTGGTGGGAGACTTATCTGACCCTACTTTTAATATATATTCAAACCCACCTATGCCAAAAAATCAACTGCTATCCTCGTTTATACTAAATAAATCTGGTCTTACAGCCTTACCTATAAACGCCATGGCCAGCAAGCTTTCAAAATACTCACCATCAGGATTGGCAAGTAGTATATTTGGAACAAACATAAACCTAAGTGTATATCCCACCCAAAGTGCCAACGGCAACCCAAATACAAACATGGATATAGAAAAAAAGATTTCTAAGAATGTAAGACTAAAAGCTCATATAAGCACCAGTCAAAACCCTCTTGATACTTACTATGGTGGTTCTGTAAAGCTCACTCCAAATACCTCTATGGAATTTCAAATGTATGGAAATGGTTCTTCCCAAGGGGATATATCCTACGAAAGACGCTTTGATTTTGGAAGATGATGGAAGATTTAGAAAAACCAAAATCCCTCATAAAAGACCTTCTATCAAGCGATACAAAGCTAGAACGGGCGAAAGGCTTTGGGGCATACCTTAGTAGCGCTTTAAAACCATATATATCAGACACCCTTTATAAGAGCTTAAGCATCGTAGATGAGTTATCAAAAGAAAAGAAAAGAGCCCTTTTAGAGCAAATACTTCAAGAGCTTGAAGCTTTTAATAGCTATATTCAAAAACCCACAAAGCATTTTAAAAGGTTAAAGGATTTAAATATTTCAATAGACGATATGGATTTTCTTAATAAAAGCCAAAAAAAGATACTACACGCCAGCGATTTAAATACTTTGATAGATGTGCTTTGGTATTTTCCTTACACCTATGAAAATAGACTTCTTTTAAAGTCTATATCTTCATTGCCTATAGAACATTATGGGACTCTTTTGGTGAAGATAGAGAACCTTATCTACGATGAAAAGGAAAAATATCCTTTTACGATAATGACTACAGATGGTAAGACAAGGCTTTTCTTGAAGTTTAAAGCAAAGGATAGATCTGTGATGAGCTGGTATCAAAAGGGCCAAAATATAATAGTTTATGGCTTATTGAAAGAGTTTAGAGGCCAAAGGTATATGGTGCATCCAAAGATATTTAGCGATTCTTCAAAGGAGGTGGATATTATAAAGGCTGTATATCCACTGGAGAGATTTGAAGAAACTAAGGATATAAGCGCTTCTTCTCAAAAAAGAAGAAAGCTATTGGAGGGTGCTATAAAAGCGATATTAAACTTCTACAAAGACTACTGGCAAAATCTTCAGGATATACTACCAGATGAGTTTTTAAGAGAAAACGATTTGATACCACTGTCTTTGGCTTTTAAGATAATACACACACAAGATTATTTTAAAGATTATAAGAGTTTTGAATCTATGCTATCAAAAGCCAAAAAACGCTTTTTGTATGAAGAGATTTTCATGTTTGAGCTTGCCATGTTAAAAAGGAGGGCTTTGGTAAAATCTTTAAACGCACATCCTATAAAAGAAGACCCAGAGGCCATCATAAAAGATATTGAAAACAAGATAAGTTTTTCTCTTACAAACGCTCAAAAAAGAGCTATAAAAGAGATTTTAAAGGATATGGGTTCCACAAAACCCATGAGCAGGCTTTTACAAGGGGATGTGGGAAGTGGTAAAACCATGGTGGCTATAGCAAGCGCTTTGGCGGTGATAAGAAGTGGTTTGCAGGTGGCTCTCATGGTGCCTACTGAGATATTGGCAAATCAGCATTATAAAAACTTTTACGAGTTTTTTAAAGGGCTTGGTTATAGGGTTGGGCTTTTAACATCCTCTACATCAAAAAAAGATATACACAAGCTTATATCTATAGGAGAGATTGATATAGTGATAGGTACACACGCTTTGGTGCAAGAAAAGGTAAAGTTTAAAAACCTTGGACTTGTCATAATAGATGAACAACATCGCTTTGGTGTTGCTCAAAGACAAAATCTTCTTGAAAAAAACGACAACTATATGCCTCATCTTCTTTATATGAGCGCTACTCCAATACCTAGGACTATTGCGATGGGTATCTTTGGTGACCTTGATATATCCGTTTTAGATGAGATGCCTTCCATGAGAAAGCCAGTCAAAACGTCTGTTTTGTATTCTGACGATGAGAAGGATATGAATTTGCTTATCAATCATATAAAAAAAGAGCTCAGTCAGGGAAACAAGGTTTATATAGTGTATCCTCTCATAGAGGAATCTGAAAAACTTGATTTAAAAGCAGCCCAAACTGAATATGAAAAATGGAAAGACTTATTTAAA
The DNA here is from genome assembly GCA_964614295.1 of uncultured Aquificaceae bacterium. Classification (GTDB taxonomy): domain Bacteria; phylum Aquificota; class Aquificia; order Aquificales; family Aquificaceae; genus Hydrogenobaculum. The sequence goes on from CAZTLC010000013.1 coordinate 10,719, forward strand.
GATTATAAGGTGTTGCTTTTACATGGGCGTATGAACGATAAGGAAAAGGCAAGTATTATGGAAGAGTTTAAAGAGAGCGCTCATATATTGGTATCTACTACGGTGATAGAAGTAGGTATAGATGTAAAAGAAGCTACCACGATAATAATAGAAGATGCTCATAGGTTTGGTTTATCTCAGCTTCATCAGTTAAGAGGAAGGGTAGGAAGAGGCGATAGGGAAGGTTATTGCTTTTTATTGGTAAACAGTGCTTTTATTAAAAGCCAGAAAACCACAGAACAAAACGCCACTTTAAAAAGGCTTAGGACTATGGTAAAAACGAGGGACGGTTTTGAAATATCCTTAGAGGATTTAAAGTTAAGAGGGCCTGGGGATGTTTTGGGCCTTTCTCAGTCTGGTTATTTTCAATTTAGTTTTGCGGATTTAAAAAACGAAGAGCATCTAAAACTTATGTCTTCAATAAGAGAGTCTATACTAAAGTATAAGAACAATCTAAGCGAAGACCTCCTTTGGCTTGTAAATAAAAAATATATGGATGAAAAGGTGATTATGGCTTAGGAAACATACTTAATATATCTTCTTTTTTCTTTACTCCTACGAAGGCATTTATCACCTTGCCCTTCTCAATCAAAACGGTAGTAGGGGTACCCATTATACCTATCTCTTGAGCAAGCTTTGCTCCTTCTTTACTAAAGACATCTACCTTTTTTACCTTTATCTCTTTTATAGAATCTACGATAGGCGCCATCACTTTACAAGCACCACATTTTTCTGAGTAGAAGTAGAGTATGAGTTTTTTCTCGTTTTTAAAATCGTTTAGTGTGGCACCTTTTAACTTGTTCATTTTGTAAGCTGCTAAAAGCCTCAAACCTATTATAAATATTAAAAATAGTATTAAAAATATCGCTATAAGCGTTGCAATAGCTTCCATGTTATAGCACCTTAAAGCTTATCTTGTAAATATCTGAGTTGTTTTGAATAGGTATACTACCCACCTTACCAGTTATTACAAATATCCCCTCTTTTGTGGGTATTATACCTTCTATAGCCTCTTCAAAGGAAGCACCTCTTAGCTTTTTCATATATACTAGCTCATTATCTTTTCCGCCTATGTCTAAAGCGTATAGGTTTCCATAAGCATACTTTGTAATGCCGAAAAACTTCTCTATAGAGCTTTCTTTGTTGGCACCGATTAAAAACACTGGCAAGCCTTCAAGCTTAGCTGGGGCTCCCTTCTCATAAAATATATATCTCATGGTGGTGTCGTTTATAAAAGGTATGTTGACATAGGAATAAGACCCGCCAAATACTCCAGAGGATGAATAGAGTTCTGTTTGATTTTTGAATACCCTTAATCTGTGAGAGCTATCTATAAATATGGTATCTCCTTTATACATAGAAGCCCCGTCTATTCTAAAACCAGCAGGGACATCTACATCTTGGACAGCTTTTACTTCGCCGTTTTCAAAGGTAAGCTGTTTTACCTCACCAAACTTCCTATCCGCTGTGAAGGTTTGCCCCCAAAAAGTTTTGTGAGGATGTTTTTTATCAAGTATAGACATAAAATAATGAATATGCTTAGCTACCACCACAGGGCTATCTCCTACCATCTTTACTATAAAAGAAGACATGTTAGAGCCTGTAAACATATTTACCAATATGTAATCTTCTTTACCTTGGCCTATCCTTCCAACGCTTACCGATATTGGATGACCCGCTGGTAGGCTCATGTCAGCTATTTTTACTACATCGTCTCTTAAAAGCTGATATATTAAAAGGTTGTCTCTTGTAAGAAGCACCAAATATTCTTTACCGTTGCCATACAAATCTCCCACACCAGCACTAAGCACCAAAGAACCTACAGATTTTATAAACTTTGAGGTTACAAGAAGATGTAAATCCCTTATAGAAGCTTTTTTTATGGCTAATCCTTGATTGGCTTCTTCGTATATGGCTTTTCTTATGAATCCGCCTGGCACTCCAGAAAAAGCTAATCCATATCCTTTTGGAAACTCTTTGATGCTAAGAGCACAGTTGTCACCAGATGTTATGTTTGGGAATATAGCAGCTATATCGTATAGTTTTTCTTCAGAACCCTTAAAACATATATTAGAAGTGTCAATCTTCGCTATATCTCCTACGCTTGGTTTTTTGCCAGATATAACACTTCCTACTGCAAAGTTTTCATACACCTTTTCAATCTTTACTTTTCCAATATCTTTGTAAGAATATCCTAAAAATTGATGGCTTAATGGATTTATTATACGACCTGTTTGCTCTTTTATATCAAGGACTTCTCCTATGTGCAAGTTTTTACCTGCTATATATACTTTGTTGTCTTTTACATTTACTACCTGATAAGACTCTTTTTTTAGGTTTTTAAGAAAAGAATCCAAATTTCCCCCGTAAGATATGCTACATAAAACTGCCAAACCAAGCAAAAACTTTCTCATAAACCCTCCTAAAGGTTTTCTATGATTTTTTTTGTCATCTCTTTGGTATTGACCTTTGTTCCTTGGTTTCTATATATATCTTGCGTTCTATATCCTTGGGCAAGAGTTTTCTCTATAGCGTCTTCTATGGCTTTTGCTACATCATCCATCTTAAAAGAGTATTTAAACATCATGGCAACGGATAATATGGTAGCTATTGGATTTGCTATGCTTTTACCAGCTATATCTGGAGCAGAACCGTGTATCGGCTCGTAAAGGGCGTATCTATCCCCTAAGGAAGCCGATGGAAGCATTCCCAAACTTCCCTGTATAACACCAGCTTCATCTGATAGGATATCTCCAAATATGTTTCCAGTTACTATGGTATCAAAAGAGTAAGGCCTGTTCACCAGTTGCATAGCACAGTTGTCCACATAAAGGTGTTCTAGTTCTATATCAGGATAGTTTTTGTGTTCTTCGTTTACTACGTCTCTCCAAAGACCTGATACTTCCAATACGTTTGCTTTGTCTACGCTTGTGAGCTTTTTTCTTCTAAGCTTTGCTATCTCAAAAGCCTTTCTTACCACCCTCCTTATCTCTGATTCTTTGTACCCCATCGTATTAAAACCATATCTTTCCCCATTTTCTAAGGTTTTTATGCCCCTTGGTTCTCCGTAATAGACATCAGAGGATAGTTCTCTTACCACCATGAGATCCGTGCCTTTTACTACGGACTCTTTTAAAGGTGAGCTTTCTATAAGAGCGTCAAAGACTTTAGCAGGTCTTAGGTTTGCATACAAATCAAGGACTTTCCTTATACCAAGAAGCCCTTTTTCTGGTTTTTTATCTGTGGGTAAATCATCCCATTTTGGTCCACCAACAGCCCCAAGTAATACCGCATCAGACTCTTTACATATCTCTACAGTTTCTTCTGGAAGCGGGCCACCCGTTTTATCTATGGCAATACCACCTATTAGACCTTCTTTTGTCTCATACTGAAATTTAAACTTGGAAGCAAGGCTATCAAGCACTTCCAAAGCGCTATCTACAATCTCTGGGCCTATGCCATCACCTTTAAGCACCGCTATTTTTAATGTCTTCATGCTTTTATTTTAACATATTAAATTTTTTGTTTCTTAGATTATAAATTAATCTAAGGAGATTCAACCGTGATGTAGCTGCTAAAGGATGTACTCATAGTGTCTCCATCTGGTAGTTCTGTTGTTATATAAAAGGTGTATGGTATCAAAGAAGCTGGTTGGTGGAATGGTATAGTCAAAGAAGGGTTGTATGTTATATTTTCCGATAAAATAGCGTAGACGTTGGTACCACTTATGTTTTGATTCTGAATTTGCAATATATATCCATTGGGAGTTTGATTGACTTGACAACTATATTGAGAGCAGGGTATAGTATTGCTTCCTGCCACAATATATTGAGGTACGTAATAAAGGTAATAATATGGGTTTGTTGGTAAAGGTGATAAGTAAGCATAGAAATAGTTTCCTGAATTTGTGCCATTTAGTACGGCGTAATTTATACTGATACTTGGACTTATATATCCTTGTGATAGCGATAAAGATGTTGTAGTAGAAGAAAGTATTATAGTGCTTGAGGAGGCTGTAGAAGATGTGTTTGTAAGAGATGATGTTATAGACTGAAGCGAAGAATAAGTGTTTGATATTGCGAGGGTGGATGGTAAGTTTATAGAAAAGTTTGAAATAGTACCGTTGGTATAATTTATGCTCCCATTACAAGT
>CAZTLC010000014.1:0-6731 GCA_964614295.1 uncultured Aquificaceae bacterium
TATCTTAAAACCCTTATACTTTGATAAGTTTGCCGTAAAAACACATCCATATGTGATATGCGAAGGAGGATAAACGATGGGCTTATGTATTTTAACATCTATATCAGCTACCACAGAAAATCCTACCCACCCATAATCATCACAATATAAAGGAATACCCCTTTTTATAGTAAGGTTATATACTTCTTTAGCTATTTTGTTGGTATTTTCTCTTATATGTCCATAATATATCGGAAAAGCAATACCAAGGGCTATAAACTTAAACACTATAGCGAAGTATATAAACTTTAACATCAGGTCTTTAAACTTAGGATATAGCATAATACTAAAACCCAAAGCAAATACACTGTATAAAGGGGCAGCGTATCTTATACCACTAAATGGTGGAAGCCAATAGGGAATAAAGTTTACAATACCCACCGCCCATGCATTGAGTAAAAACCTATCTTCTTTTAACATATCAAAGCTTAATCTCTTTCTAAAAGCCAAATACAAGAACACCAAAGAGTTCAAAGACATGTTTAGCCAAAACTGTATAGGATATCCAAAAAACTGTTTTAAGTAAGGTATGATGCCCTTGAACTTGAATTTATTTAGTATGTCCCATATCATACCATGTTCGCTGATATTTGATTTTGGAGCGAATCCATACCAAAGGATTAAGAAAAATATTGGTACCACAGAGCTAATAAAAGCTGTCTTATAAACGCTTAGTCTTTTGGTTTTCAAAATATAAAAAGAGGTGATTAGAGTAGTGTAAAAATAAACAAAAGAAGTAAGAGCCTTGGTAAGAAAGCCACCGGTGGCTAGTAAAGAAGCAAGAAATATAAAAAGATAAGATTCCTCATATACTCCAAGCATCGTAAATAGCATAGATATAGACGAAAAGCCTATATAAACACCGTCTTCATAACCAAGCCATCCATCGTGAATCATTACATCGCCAATGCTAAGATATATAAGAGCACCAAACCATCCAAACTTTTCATCTTTATAAACCCTTTTTAACACATATCTTATGGTAAGGGCTGTTAGTATCGTCATGGTAATCGTTTGAAGCCTTTGAATAGCTTTGGCGTATTCCCATCCAAAGAGCTTTGAAAAGATGATAGTGGGATAGTTAAAAAGGGGCGGTCGGTAGTAAGGGGTTTTATAAATTGTTTGAAGTACATACTCTTTAAAATAACTCATCTCAAAAGAGGGTATTACCCAGTTTGCTTCTTCTCCTACATAAGGAAGATTTAGCACAAAAACATAAGATATTGCTAAAAGCAAAAATAATACTCTATAATCTTTTAAAAATTTACTCATAACTTTTCTAGTATTATATTGTATTTTTTTATCCTATAATCCAACTGTCTTAATGTAAAACCGAGCATCTTTGCTGCCCTTGATTTTATATAACCACACTTTTCTAAGGCTTTTATTATAGCCTCTTTTTCGGTGTTTTCTATCATTTTAGGTATATCGGATTTTGGTTGCTGCGAACTTACCTTAGTAGTAAGTATTATATCCTCTTTCGTTATATTCTTGGTGTTCATCACCACGAGGCGCTCTATGAGATTCTCTAGCTCTCTTATATTCCCAGGCCATCTATAACTCATAAGAGCTTCCATAGCCTCTTTTTCTATATCTATATGTTTTTTGTAATGTTTATTGAACTTATCCAGAAAATGTCTTACCAAAAGAGGGATGTCTTCTTTCCTCTCTCTTAAAGATGGAACTCTTATGGGAATTACGTTTAGCCTATAGTACAAATCTTCTCTAAACTCACCTTTTGCCACCATAGAAGCTAAATCTTTGTTGGTGGAAGCTATAACCCTTACATCCACAAATATACTTTTTTCAACACCAAGCTTTTCAATCTCTTTCTCTTGAATAACCTTTAAAAGTTTTGATTGGGATTGAAGGGGTAATTCTCCTATCTCATCTAGGAATATGGTGCCACCGTTTGCCAGTTCAAATTTACCCTTTTTTGATTGGGTAGCTCCAGTAAAGGCTCCTTTCTCATACCCAAAAAGCTCTGCCTCTATAAGAGGTTCTGGTATAGCAGCGCAGTTTACAGATATAAAAGGCTTATCTTTTCTATCACTTAAAGCATGAATGGCCTTCGCTATAAGAGTTTTCCCAACACCACTTTCTCCTAAAAGTAGCACCGTGCTATCTGTCCTTGCTACCTTTTGGATAGTATCCTTTAGTATCGTTATGGCTTCTGATCTTCCCACAAAACCCTCTATATTGAAGGTATCTGAAAACTCTTTAGCTAATAGCTGTCTTTGTTCTTCCCAAGAGGCTTTTTCTTCTTGTAAAATCCCAAAAAGTTTATAAGACATACCTATCATGGCACTAACTATAAGCATAATATCCACTATTCTGGTTAGCTCTTCGTGTTTATCTAAGCTTTTAAAGACACAAAATACCCCTATGGTTTCATCTTCCGATTTTATAGGAACGCCCACAAAGGTTTCATCCTTTATCTTATCCAATATCTTTGTTTTGTTTAAGAAAGCTTTATCATGTCTTGGGTCTTTTATCACAACAGGTATACTATTTTTAAATATGTTTCCCACTATACCTTTTCCAGGCTCAAAAGGTATTTTCTTAACGTTTTGGCTAAATCCGAAAGCCTCTCTTATCTTTATAGTTTTTGTGCTTTTATCATAAAAAGCTATGTAAGAGTATTCTACACCCCAAAAAGAATAAAATATCTTCAAAATATCTTTCAAAGCCTTGTCAAAGTCTTTTTGAGAAAGAACTTTGCTTACCGACATCAAAAGTGATATATCTATATTTTCAAGTTTTATCTTATTAGACATCTTCTTCTTTTAACCCTCTTGAAAGAAGAGCATTCATGCTTTCCTCAATGGACATATTTTCATAAAGGATTTTGTAAACAGCTTTTGTAATGGGAAGGTCTAAGCCTCTTTTTATAGCTATATCGTATAGAGCTTTTACCGTATAATAGCCTTCCACTATCTCTTTTATCTGTTCTAAGGCTTTTTTCGGAGTTATCTTTTTTCCTATTAAAAGCCCAAAACGCTTATTTCTAGATTTGTTAGAACTTGCCGTTAAAAACAAATCCCCTACCCCTGAGAGTCCGTAAAAAGTTTTCTCGTTTGCCCCCATGAGTTTTCCTATCTTTATCATCTCTTTTAGTCCTCTTGCAACCAAAGCCGCCTGAGCACTTTCTCCCAGCCCTGCTCCTTCTACTATACCAGAGGCTATGGCCATCACATTTTTTACAGCACCGCCCAACGCCACACCCTTTATATCCTTTGATGTGTAGATTCTAAAAAGTGGAGACGACATGAGGCTTTGAATCTTTAAAGCCTTTTCTCTATTAAAATACCCAAGGGTCAAAGCCACAGGCAAATCCTTTATCACATCCTCTGCAAAGGAAGGACCAGATAAGACAAATATGTTATCTTTTCCTATGCCGTAACCAAGCATCAAATCCACTATATCTTTATGGGTTGATATATCCACACCTTTAGAAGCTACTATAGTATCTTTTTCCTTACAATAATCTAAGATATCCTTTATACTTTGTGTGGGTATAGCTATTATAACTGCATCGGCATCCTTTATCTTTGTTATATCTGAAGTGGGATTTATATAAGAATTTTTGGGGATTTTAGAGAGAGTCTCTTCGTTTATATCATATATGGTTGTAGGAATGTGTTTTTTGCTTAAAACGTATGAAAGTGCATAGCCCCATTTACCAGCTCCAAAAACAAATATCATATTTATATTATATCAAAATTGATAGCTAAATATTTTTATAATATATGATAAACATCATTGTATTCTAAATAAGCCATGTAATAAAATGAAGGAATTATGAAAAATGTAAGAGATATAGGGGCGCTTTTAGTTGGATTGGTGCTGGCATTGAATGTCGCTTATGGAAGCGAGTTTGTAAATCCTATAAGACAAATAATAAATTATCATAAGTACGGTCAAGACATATACAAGGATCCTATACTTAATATAATTGAAAAATCAAGAGTAGAACTCAAAAAGGGAAATATCAAAGAACCACAAACAATATCCGAACTCGTGAAATATAGTTTAGGAAAGCAACCTATTCCTAAGAATATTGAGTCTGATAAATTTGATAAGAAGTTGGTAAAGAGGCTTATTGAAATAGCAAAGCAATACTTAGGCACTCCTTATAGATTTGGTGGCACTTCAAGATATGGCATTGACTGTTCAGGATTTACTATGAAAGTGTTCGATAAACTTGGCATAAAGCTTCCAAGAACCGCCTCAGAGCAAGCCCACATGGGAAAGCTTGCTATAAACTTAAAACCGGGCGATTTGCTGTTTTTCAAGACCTATAGGAAACATCATCCTGGCCATGTGGGTATATACATAGGTCATGGTCTTATGATAGACGCTTCTTCTGCTTACGGGAAAGTAGTGATAGAACCTATAAACCAACCTTATTTCAAAGAGCATTTCTTATTTGCTAAGAGTTTGTTTTAAAGTTTGTTTTATAAGTTTTTGATAATTATGGTATATTATATAAATATGGATAATGTTGCAAAACGTTTTACTATCTTAATATTATTTTTTTTCACATTTTCATATGCCAACAACATATCAAGACAAAATGGTTTGTTTCAAAGCATTTCTATACAGGCTTACGATGAGTTAAAACCAGAAATATATAGGGTAGATGTAAAAATCGTTCCAACTTCTTACCCTAGCATACCGCCCATAAAATACAACAACCCTTCTAACGCCATAGAAAACCTAAAGAAAGAGTCCAAAAAAATACCAATAAACTTTGAAAACACCGTAGTTATAAAAGACGAATTTCTCATAAAGGATATAGACTATCTTCATAAGATGGGATATTTACCTTTTGGTGTGAAAGATTACAAAAAAATAAAAAATGGATATAGAGTTATATTAAGATGGGATGCTAAAACAGTTCCAAGAAAACTCGTAGAGCTAAGCATCACAAGTAAGTACAGCATACTTTACAAAAGCGCTATCTTAAGGTTTGAAAGAGATTATAATGTTAGATTTAATCCTGATAATACTTCTTTGGCTAGCGTAATCCTGTTTAAAGCTTATAAGTCTGGCTTTAAAGCTAAAAAGCCTTTTGTTTGGGTTTACGTAGACCAACACATACCCCAAAAGGTTTATGTGTGGGAAAATGGGAAATATATATTTGAGAGTCTGGCAAATACTGGTGTCATGGGCACTACAAACACAGGTACATATATGGTGTATCTTAGGTTTAGAAAAACTGCTATGAAAGGCACATTCCCAGGCACAAACAAAACTTACAACGACCCTGATGTACCTTGGGTAAATTACTTCTACCGAGGCGAGGCTTTGCATGGTTTTCCAAGAAGAAGATACGGCTATCCACAATCTGCTGGCTGTGTAGAGCTTCCTATACCAAAAGCCAGAAAACTATATGAGATTTTATATAAATATGCGATAGTTACGCTCTCAAACTACGATAAACACTATTTAGCCACTCATCCTTACAAAAAGGCTCCAAATACAGAAGAAGCTTCTTTTAAACCTATTAACCCATTAAGACTGGGCTTTTAATATAAAGAAACACGTGTTATAATTTTTACATGTACAGAATAGGTATAGGTCAAGACGCCCACTACTTTGAAGAGGGAAGAAAATTATACCTCGGCGGTGAAGAGTTTGATATAGGATATGGTTTAAAAGGTCATTCTGACGGCGATGCTCTTTTACACGCTATTACAGATGCGATATTGGGGGCATTGGCTCAAACCGATATAGGCACTTTGTTTCCAGATAAAAGCAAAGAAAACAAAAATAGAAATAGCGTAGACTTTCTCAACAAAGCTTTAGAAATAATGTATGATATGGATTATAGTATAGTAAATATAGATTGCAACATTATAGCAGATAAACCAAATATATCTAACATAAGAGATAAGATAATAGAGAGTCTTTCTAATCTTTTAAGTGTACCTAAATCAAATATATCCATAAAAGCAAAAACTAAAGAAGGTTACAACAAAGAAGATAGCTTAGAGGTGATATGTATAGTGCTTTTACAAAAAATGATATAGGAGTATGCCTATCTGGTGGGGTAGCAAGGGGTGCTGCTCACATAGGAGTATTGCAAGCTCTTTTAGAAAAGGGGTTCAACATAAAAGCTATCTCTGGTGCAAGTGCTGGAGCGCTCGTAGGTCTTTTTTTCGCTAGTGGATATAAACCTCCTGAGATGCTTTCTATTTTAAAATCAATAAACTGGTTTACTACATTCACCATAGGAAAAGGTGGTATCTTAGGGTTTAAAAAAGCTTTCAAAATTATAAGAGATTATATACCCTACAAAGATATAAAAGATTTTCCTATATATTATGTTGCCAGTGTTTTAGATTTATTTTCTGGAAACATTCTACACTTAGATGAGGGAGATCCTGCATCGGTGGCATTGGGATCTTGCGCTTTGCCCTTTGTATTTGAACCAGTATCCTATAAAAATATGCTCTTAGTGGACGGTGGAATTATTGATAACCTTCCCGTTAGTCCGTTAAAAACCAAATACAAAGACTTAAAAATCGTTTGTTCCGATATAATGCCAAGTGTATTGGTAAAAGAAAATTTAGGCGTATTTGGTAACCTTCTAAGAGCTACATTCTTGATAGCAAGAAATAATATGGATATTCAAAAAAAATTTTGCGATACATATTTAGAGCTTCCAGTTAGCCATATGAGTTTTA
>CAZTLC010000014.1:6831-11650 GCA_964614295.1 uncultured Aquificaceae bacterium
CAATTTCAAAAAGAAGTAGAACAGATAGTAGATAAAGTATCACCCTCAGTAGTAACGATCTATGCTACCCAGATAGTAAAAGCTCCATTAAATACTCAGATATTTCCTGGTTTTCCACCATTCATGATGCCTGGTATCCCAACGCCGGAAATTCCTGAAAAAGAAAAAGATTTGGGCTCTGGTATCATAATTAAATACATCCAATCTAAAAACGCTTTCATAATTTTAACAAACAATCACGTAGTAGGAAATTCAAAAGATGTAATGGTAAAGTTATCTAGGACTATAGAAAGAAAAGCTAAGGTCTTAGGTAGAGATCCCAAAACAGATCTAGCGGTATTAGAGGTAAGCGCAGAAGGCATAGAAAATCCGGCTTCTAGAGTAGCTATCTTAGGCAATTCGTCCCATGTAAGAATAGGGCAGCTGGTGATAGCTATAGGAAATCCTTATGGCTTTAGTAGAACTGTTACAATGGGAGTCATATCTGCACTAAATAGAAGATTGGGATTATCTCAATATGAAGATTATATACAAACTGATGCAGCTATAAATCCTGGCAATAGTGGCGGTCCGCTTATAAATATAGAAGGCAAAGTGATAGGAATAAACACCGCTATGGTAAAAGGTGGACAAGGGCTTGGCTTTGCCATACCTATAAACTTAGCTAAATGGGTATATCACCAAATAATGGAACATGGGAAAGTTATAAGAGGTTGGCTTGGTGTATCCATACAGCAAATAACTCCAGAGATGGCTTCCTCTTTAGGAGTTAAATACGGTGCTATAGTCGCTCAGGTATTTCCCGGTTCTCCGGCACAAAAGTACGGGTTAAAAGTAGGTGATATCATTGTTTCAGTGGATGGAAAGCCTCTTGAAAGTATAGATCAGCTACAGTTTAAAACAATGGAATCTCCACCTGGTACCATACTAACGCTTGGTATCATAAGAAATCACAAGCTCATTACTCTAAAAGTAAAAACCGCTAAGATGCCAAGCACTACAAGTACTATGGGAAGTGTTGCCACAGAAACAAAAGATTTAGGTCTCATAGTAAGACCCTTAAACCCTCAAGAGCAAAGACGTTACGAAGTAAAGGGCGGTCTTTTGGTAGAGGATGTCCTTATGGGTTCTCCAGCCTATGAAGCTGGTATAAGAGCTGGTGATATCATACTCAGTATAAACTTACACAGGATTTACACAAAAGCTCAAATGAACGACATATTAGAACGCCTTATATCAGAGCACAAAGAAACCGCTACGTTCCTAATAGATAGAAACGGTCAGAACATTTTTGTAACAGTAAGGTTAAAGTAATATGCTTATATCAAAATATCAAGGTTCTGGCAACGATTTCATAGTTATAGACAATAGAGACAGTTTTGTCTACAAAGAAATAGAAGCTCTGGGTCTAAAGATACAGGATTTTGTGAAAAAGTTATGCGAACAGCATGTTTCTGTGGGAGCTGACGGAGTTATTCTTATAGAAAAACCCAAAAATCCAAAAAATCATTTCAGCTGGGCATTTTTTAATGCTGACGGTTCTATAGCAGAAATGTGCGGTAATGGTTCTCGCTGCGCTGCAAGATATTGCTATGAAAAAGGTATTGCTCCAAAAGATATGGTATTTGAAACTATAGCCGGTGAAATAGAAGCTTACATAATAGATTCAAAAAGGGTAAAAGTTCAACTAACCCCTTATCATTCTCATCAAAAAGATATAGAAATAAAAACAGATTATGGAACTTTTAAAGGCCATTTTGTAAATACAGGAGTTCCTCATTTTGTGGTGTTTGTGGAAGAAAACGAGATTGACAATTTAGATATAGAAAAGATTGGAAGAGCCATAAGATACCACGATTATTTTGCCCCTAAGGGTACAAATGTAAACTTTGTTGCAAAAACAAAAGATGGACATTTCAAAATAAGAACTTACGAGAGGGGTGTTGAAGGAGAAACACTTGCTTGTGGGACTGGTAGTGCAGCCTGTGGTATAAATGCATACCTTCTTGGTTTTTCGGCTTCTAACATAGTAGATATCATTACAAAATCAGGTGAGTTACTAAAAATAACCATAGAAGATGATAAGGTATTTTTAGAAGGGCCTACCATAAAAGTTTTTGAAGGTATGCTCTCTTACGAGATTTTCTGAATATGGAGCTTTATTTTTATCTTGATACTTATGTAGGTGAATACCTTATAAATTTCTACATGGTATCCTTTAAACTGCTTGACCTAGAGTCTGTTGAGATTACAGACTTTTATGGATCTAAGCTTATATCAAACATTTTGGATTGGGATGCTTTTAGTACATCCATTGGAAATATATACCTTCTTGAATATGGAGACCCCATCCAAAGATTTTACCACATAGAAGAAGCCATAAAAACTGGATATGATATCATCTTTGAGATAGCAAAGTCTTCAGGTCAACATTTAAAGCCAAGACCTGTCGTTGGTGTGGGTTATCCTCCGCTCCTTTTGATTGAAAAGTTTTATCCAGACTTATTTAAGGATATGGTATTTAGAGAAAGTCTTGATGAATTTTTAGACCAGATACTCTTTACATAAAAGTTTTATGATTTTGCTAAAAGCTATATAACAAATAAGAACTATATTTTAAGTATGGAAAAACATTTTGAAATACCTATAGATTTGTTGCAAAAATGCGTAAAATGTGGCCTTTGTAAATCTGTATGCCCCACATATAGAGTAAATGAAGAAGAGAGAAGTTTTGCCAGAGGAAGGCTAGCGTTAGCCCATATGGTATTGTCCGGAGAGCTTCCCCTTACAAAGGATGTGGCAAAACAATGGGATGAATGTGCTATGTGCAGAAGATGTGAATGGATTTGCCCAAACAACGTAGAATATAAAGAAATCATGTCAAAAGCCAAAGAACTTCAGACGGAAAAACTCGGTAAAGACCCTTTCAAATATACAGCCTTAAACGCTCTTGAGCTCATGCAAACAAATGCTGGAAGAACGGTTGTAAAGATGGTAGGTTCTTTGCTTTCTTTAATACCAAAAAAAGAGTTAAAAACCTATATACCGTCTGGTATCAATGGTGTCGTTAAGTTTATGCCAAAACCAGCCAAGGATGCTTTTAGTATAAGAGGACAAACGTTTAAAACGGATAAAACCCCTTCTAAAGGTACCTTACTTTTCTTCACTGGTTGTATGGTGGACGCTTTTTATACCACCACCGGTAAAAATGCCATAAAGGTCTTAAACAAGGCTGGTTACGATGTGATAGTACCAAAAGACATAAAGTGTTGTGGTGCTCCTCATCTTTACTCTGGAAATATAGAAGCTTTTTCTCATTTAAAAGCCAAAAACCAAGAAGAGATATCAAAATACTCTTTTGATGGCATAGTAGTAGTATGTCCTACCTGTGGAGGTGCTCTGCAAGAAGACTATGGATATAAAAATGTATTGGATTTTGCTAGTATAGTAGCCTCTTCTAACGATTTGGTGCTAAAAGCTAAGAAAGAAGAAAGCGTTACCTTTCATGTCCCATGCCATTCTTACAGCGCCATGAAAACACCTGTTTCAGATTTTGAAAATGCTATAAAAAAAGTAGAAAATATAGATTATAAAAAAGCTTCTAAAGCCCAAAGTTGCTGTGGTTTTGCTGGACTTTTTTCTATGAAAAATAAAGAATTATCCACCGCCATACAAAAGGAGAAGATGGAAGACTTAAAATCCACAAATGCAGAGTATGTGCTAAGCGCTTGTCCCGGATGTGTTTTACAACTACAAGATGGTAATCTAAAGTTTAAAAACAACCAAAAAGTTTTGCATATAGCAGACTTTATAGCCGATAGCCTTGAAGAATAGTCTTTGGCTTTTAAGAAATGCTTTAAATCATTTATTAGTGGATTATAATATTTATATTAAGTAAATTTCAAGGAGATGTTATGGAGAAAATAATTAGAGTGGCCCATAGTCCTGATTCGGATGATGCTTTCATGTTTTACCCAATGGTAAAAGGTCTTATAGAAACTTATGGTTTTAAGATAGAGCATGCCTTAAAAGATATAGAAAGCCTAAACGAAGATGCCAAAAGAGGCACTTACGAACTATCAGCCATATCTTTTCACGCCTATCCATACGTATCTGACAAATATTATGTTTTACCTAGTGGTGGAAGCGTAGGAGATGGATATGGTCCTATCGTTGTCACCAAAGAACCAGTAGATAGTATAAAAGGTAAAACGATAGGTATACCAGGTGAGCTTACTACCGCATATTTAGTTTTAAGGCTTTTTGAAGAAGATTTTAAGCCTGTGGTGATGCCTTTTGATAAAATACTGGAGGAAGTAGAAAAGGGTACCGTAGAAGCTGGCCTTGTAATACACGAAGGACAACTAACCTACAAAGACAAAGGACTTTATAAGTTTGTAGACCTTGGAGAAGATTGGAAAAAAAAGTATAACTTGCCGCTTCCCTTAGGATGCAATATAGTAAGGAAAGACCTTGGTTTAGATACCATTAAAAAGCTTGAAAACATCATGAGAGAAAGCGTAAAAAAAGCTTTAGAGATAAAAAAAGAAGCTCTAAACTATGCTAAAAACTATGCAAGGGATTTGGAAAACGATGAACAAAGGGCTTATACCTTTGTAAGCATGTATGTTAACGAAAGAACCATAGATTATGGTAAAGATGGTAAAGAAGCTGTAAAGCTTTTGTATAAGCTTGGCAAAGAAAGAGGTATTATAAAGGTAGATATACCAGAGATTATTTTTACCGATGAACTTTAAAAGGAGAGTATTATGATTTTACAGAAAAAATATGACGAGAATGTAGAAAAGGATATAAAAAG
>CAZTLC010000014.1:11750-14839 GCA_964614295.1 uncultured Aquificaceae bacterium
GGTCTTTGTAAAGATAAAAGCTTACCACCCTTGGAAATACCTTTATGAACTATAAGGACTTTTTCTTAAAAGTTATAGCCACAGGTTTTGGACTTGGCAAATCTCCTATAGCTCCCGGTACAGTGGGTAGTCTTAGTGCAATACCATTTATCTATATATTTGGCAATGGTTTTTTTGAAAAACTCTTATTTTTGATAGTGTTTATACCTCTTGGTATAGTAGCTTCTCAATATGTTATAGACGCCACTCAAAACCCTGACCCAGACGAAGTAGTGGTAGACGAGCTTGTTGGATATTTTATCACCATGATGTTTGTGCCACATACTTTTTGGTGGATGGTGTTTGGTTTTATCGTTTTTAGGATTTTAGATATAACAAAACCTTTTGGTATAAGAAAACTAGAGACTCCAGATGGAGTTGGGGTAATGCTTGATGATATAGCAGCAGGAATCTTAGGGGCCATTTTGCTTTATATTTTCAGGCTTATATGAATTATACTATATCTTTGGCTTTAAACAATAAGGAAGTTGTAGATTTTCTAAAGGTTGATGGTGACACATCCACGAAAGATGTTGTAAAGTTAATGGCAGAAAAAGAAAAAGATTATGCTATCGTAGTCAAAGAAGGTAAAGCGGTAGGCATATTCTCAGAATCTGATGCTCTTAAGATAAAGTATGAAAATAAAGATTTAAACAAAGATGTATTTGAATATGCTTCAAAACCGGTGATAACCGTTAAAACTTCACACAATCTTTTTGAAGCTATAAATCTTATGATTGAAAATGATATATCAAAGCTTGTTATAGTGGATGACAACGATTATCCGATAGGTGTTTTATCTCAAAGAACCCTAATATCCATCATAGATCAAGAGATGTTAAAACGCAATAAGTTTGTTAAAGACGTTGTAAAACATAAACATTTGATAAGCCTTTCTCCTTCAGATACGCTTGATAAAGCTATAAAAATCCTTGTGGAAAACGGTATAAGGGCGGTAGTAATATTAGAAAACGAAAGAGCTATTGGAATATTAACACAAAAGGATTTAACTAAGTTAATATCTTTAGGAATAGAGTTGGAAACGAGTTTAATAAAAGATTATATGAAAAAGCCTGTGGTTACATGTAAACTTGATACTCCCCTTATAGAAGCTTCAAATATTATGTCCAGGCTTAACATAAGAAGGCTTATAGTGGTTGATGAACATGATAAACCTATAGGTGTTATAACCCAAGGAGATATCATAAGAAATCTAGAAGAAAAGTATGAAGATTACGTAGAAAAGAGGCTTAAACATATTAGGTTCATGTTAAACATAATGCAAGATCCTGTTTTAGAAATCATGGATGCTGGTGTTTTTAATCCATCCTCTGGTGTAATAATATGGCAAAATGAAAGCTCTAAGAACGAATTTGGGAATCTTCTTAGCAAAAACATAAGCGAAATTATAGATACTTATACGTGGAAATATATATATGAAAAACTAAGAGACGATAAAAGTGTAAATTATGAACCAATTTTTATTAAAGATAAGATGTATCACATATCCTGTGTATATGTTGAAGATGAGCACAAAATAATAGATGGTAGAATAAAAATCTTGTTTAAGGACATTACAAAAGCATATCTATCGGAAATAGAATTAAAAAAAATAAACAAACAATATAAAAATATTTTAGATGCCATGGATGACATGGTTATAATCTACAACGCCCATACTTACAAGATAACATTTGCCAATAAATCTGCCATAGAGCATCTTGGATACGATGAAGAGGAATTTTTAGATAAAAATTTCTTTGATATCATATTAAATTCTGAAAACGTAATAAAACGTTTCATAGAACGCATAATCAAAGAGAATAAAAAAGTAGTAGGGAGAAGAGTTTACATCAAGAAGGATGGGGAATTTTTACCAGTACATGTAGTAGCAACAAAGGTAGAATTTGAAAATCACAATACTAAAGAACATATATTAATAGTAGCAAGAGACATATCAAAAGAATTAATCATAGAAGAAAGACTTAAAAATATAAACAAAGACTTAAATACGCTCTATTCTTTAATTACAGATCTTTCCAAAGCCCATAAAGAAGATGAAGCTTACGATATTTTCATTCACTATCTTAAAAGATTAGGAGTAGATTATGTACACATGTACAAACTAAACCCATCTTTAAATAAAATAACATCCTCTTATCTATTGAAAACTCAAAACGTATATCAACCTCATAGTGAAAACAATATATGGATAAAAGACTGCCTTGAAGATAATCCTTCTTTATGTAAAGTAGTTAAATCAGGTGTCAATCTAGTCGTTGAAGATGCCAAAACAGATTATGGTTGCCCACTAATTAATCTTGGGCCTTTTGTTAAATCTTATATGTGTATACCTATCTTTATAGGGGGCGTTTACATAACTAACGCTACAGCTATATTTACCCTAATGTCATCTAAAGAAAAATTCTTTAACGACGAGATAAAAAGAAAAATCAATAAATTTGTGGAAGCTCTTATCCCTGTTATAAGCAATCTAAGGCTTATAGAGATAAATAAAGAGCTTTCAATAAGAGACCCACTTACAAATGCTTACAATAGAAGGTTTTTAGATGAAATACTAAATAAAGAATTTCAAAAAGCACTCAGACAAAAAACGAAGCTATCTCTTATCATACTTGATGTTGATAACTTTAAAAAGTTTAACGATACCTATGGTCATAGGGCAGGAGATATGGCTTTGCAACATCTTTCAAAAGTGATTCAAGAAAATATAAGAGCCTCTGATACATTTGCTAGATATGGCGGTGAAGAGTTCATGATAGTGCTTCCAGATACACCAAAAAACAATGCAGTTAAAATAGCAATCAGGATAAAGGACACGCTATCAAGCAGGGCGTTTTATGTCAATCCAACAGATGGTATAGAAGAAATCATACCTAAGCATATTATAACCGCATCTTTTGGTGTGGCTACCTTTGACGATGATGCCAAAAGTTTAGAAGAGCTCATAAAAGTAGCGGACTCAAGACTATACAGAGCAAAGGAACTTGGGAAAAATAGAGTTGTGTATGAATAGGCAAAACATATTT